>CAZIHR010000086.1:0-1524 GCA_964538885.1 uncultured Nitrosopumilaceae archaeon | reverse complement strand
GTCTGCTATTACGCAGGATATCTTGTTGCTCAACTTCTTAACTCATTATACCTTTCTTCGGTGACTAGTCCCTTGGAGAACAGCGAGTTAGCTAGCTTGTCCCGGTTTTCTCTTTTATTGACCAGTTCGTCGTAAATATTGGATGCATCGATATAATTCGGATACGTCATGTATATAAGAAACAACAGCTCCTTCCATTCCAGTTTATCATATACATTTCGAGTCAGTTTCATAGCTTGGAGCAAACTTGCAAATCTTTCATTTCCCTTGTGTTGATCGACAATATTATGAAAATAATCCTTCCCGGATTGAGTAATGCTCACGGCTCCATCTGATTGCACCTTATACGCGTTGTCAAGATATAGTGGATCTTCTGTGACTTCATGAAGTGTTTGGGAGTATGGGCCATAGTAGTGTTTTTCAAAGCCAAAGATCTTGTCTGCCGGAGGGACTGCCCTAGATAATATGAACATCTCCTTTTGCAAATGCCACTGTGTTGGTATCGGTTCGTCTCTAGCGCAGAGCAACAGGACTATGTATTTTTCTGCCTCTTCATGCAACACTATTCCCCCACTACATATACTGATGTTATGTTGGCCGTGTCTTTATAATGGTGGTTGTACCTACTAGGATTTTTTTTGGGCATATGCCCTATTACTTTTAGATGTAGTACATTGGAATCTAACTGCTCAATTCTTTTGTTAAAGAGTGTCACAAGCTTATCAACATCGGGATTTGTCCAATCTATATCAGTGCGCTCAATCATGTATTATTTTATATCTGCTGATCCTTATGCATTCCTATTTTTGCATATAAGTGACTTTGCAGGGGTGATCTATTACGAATTAATTTGCCGTAGCCAATGTTTTGTGATGTTTGTTATAATTCCCTGCTCGCGGTACTATCTTTTCCCCTATCCGCGTTTTCTGAAACTGCCCTGTCTATAAAATTGTTAAGCACGTTTTTCATTTCATCTAGATTTGTATCGATGGCGCCTGCCGCCCTTTGTAAATCACCGTCCTCGACTCCGGAGAAGGTGACGCGAATGCTCTTTTGGGATAGCAAATCAAGCACTCTTGCTTTTAGTTGTGTTGTGCTTTTTCCCGAATACCATATCAACGCATAGATGTCAGCTATGTCTTTCCATTTCTTATGGTCTTTTGTTCTTTTGAGCAGTGACATAAGTTTAGCCAGCAGTACACTGGCTGTCGGAAGCCTGATCTTTGTCCCGAATGCAACCTTCTCGATAAATTGCCCCCTCTCAAACACCGATCCCAGCAACTTTTCATCCACAGGAGTAACCCCTAGAACATCGTGGATCTTGTCAAGAATATTGTCTACTATTGGATCTACATACAGCTCAAATACGTTATGAAGCGGAGTCTTTCTTGCTTGTTCTTCTGTTAGTGCCCTCTGCGTATCTCTGTGATAATGCTGGACCAGCCTAAAACCAACCGAATAAAACCCGATCTCCTCCAGTGCCCTAACGGACTGGCCGAATGCAGAATCTTGCAATGACTCTAC
>CAZIHR010000085.1:0-4568 GCA_964538885.1 uncultured Nitrosopumilaceae archaeon | reverse complement strand
CCATGACTAGTTATCGTGATTCTAACTAAACAACTTTCCCCACATTTCCTCAATATCTTCATGGCCAACACATGAAATTTTCACGAGTTTGTTACATCACAGATTTTGTGATGTACATAAACTTACAAGCGTCGCTATAGCTATACCATATGTCGTATATCGCGCGACATGCTTTGCATGCCGTACCAGTAAGAAAAGTCAAAAATTTGTTCGCAACTGTATAAATAATACTAAATGTCGAGCTTTTGAAACAGGCACCCAATTCTGAAAAATCAGATAGAATAACACACAAACTTGCTCAGCACATTTTATTGCAGTTGATTGTACAATGCTGATGTCAGTATTCTCCTCCAAGTATTTTGATGTTGCCTCAAACAAATTATATTAATTACAAAATAATGATTAGAGCTTGTGACATTTTTGCCATAGCTGCCTTTTGGAAGATCGTGTGATATCTGATGAACCACATCACAAGATAGACAAGTGGCAGTATCTATAATATAACGTGTCTCTTGTACAGTTATTTCAAAATAAATGATATCTCGTTTCTTTTCACCTCGAGATAGAATTTTGTTGCAGTCCTTGTATAATGTCATATTTTTTGGTAAAGAGTGATGTTCTGTTTTTGTTTGAATATGTTTGCGCGATACTCCTTTATACTATGGCTGTCCACCAAGTTTTCTTGAGGATTTTGGTCTAGAGTTTTGTCGTCTCTTTGTTCTTTGTTGGCAGTGAATTGGCCGAGGCAGAATAATTGGCATTATTATAACATGCAAGACGTTTTTTCTTATCTTCATTATCTGTCAATGATTTTATCTCTGATGCTTGATTTTGTATAGTTGATTCTTGAATCTTGTTGGTCTGTTGAAGTTTTTTGCAGAGCTTTTTGTAGTGTAGGATCTTTCAACAACATGCCGACTCAACTGATAATATTTAGATCAGTCAACAGAAATTTTATGCAAAAAGAATAAAATTTACGCATGACGTGACCAGATACAACTACATATACAATAATAGATAGATATACCCATGGAATGGCTTTTGGGTGTTCCGGCCATAATCCTGCTTGTAATAGGACTTGTGGGACAAGCCTTTGAGATGAGAAATATTCGTATTGCTACAGCACATGATGAGCTAGGCTCGGCAAACATGTTTGCCGACAGGCGGAATTTCAAGTGGTACGGCATGATTATACTCGGGATTATCCTGTGGTATGCGGCCGAGCGTGCATAATGAGATCTATATAGATCAGCCCTAAATACTAGAAATGCAAACTAAACATATCGCGTGTTTTGGGTAACGCCGGACTGATTCTAGATATTGGTCCAAGAACAAACCCACGTTTGGCAGTACTGGTGAAAACCGGTAATGCCATCTTGATTTTATTGTACAAAGTCGATTGCCGACTTTTCCCCATGTATGGCTCGAATTGCTCTCTTGATGTTATCGCTCGAGTCCTCAACTATTATGATTATTCGCGATGTCTCTTCTTGTGCATCCATGTTCAATATATTCAAGCCTGCCTCGCCTATCTTGGCACTAGTACGGGATGCCACCTGTTGGACCCGCCACATCTCATCACCAATCAAAGTTATGACACCTCGATTGTATGTGATGGCAGCAAGAGGATCAAATGCAAGTAGATATTTTTCGTTCCGTTTTACATAGTCGCCATCTAAAAATAATATTCTAGAAAACTCCATTCCGTCCTTGGCAAACGGCGACAGTATCACAAACTCGCTGTATCGTCTATCTTTTTCCAGTGATGTCAGCAACCTTTGCACTTCGCTGGTCTCTATTCTAAATATGGCGCAGTTCTTCTTGCCGGTGACAATCTTTATCGGGTGACCTTGTTCGTTGTCTGGAATCCGTTTGATGGTGGTAAACTTTGCCGGATTCCTCATGTTGGTTATAGTAATTGGAATATCTACACCATTTTCCACCATCTCTTTGATGGCAATGGGATCTAGGATCTTCATTCCGAACATGCCTGCAAGCCTTGCCTCATTGTATGATAGCTGATCTACCTCATCCAAGTTAGAATCGACAATCTTGGGATCTGCGGACACCACCGAACTGTCCTTTTCAAGATTTATGCTAGTTTCATAGATACGATAAAACAGTATGCCTAAATCTGCCGCCGTTCTGTCAGAGCCCCCCCTCTCATAGGTGGTAATGTCTCCCTCTACAGTCTTGCCAATGAAACCTCCTATAGTAATGACATCATTTGCCTCCACCGCCTTTGCCATACTATCTAATGCTGACTGGGACTCTGCTGCAAGAAAGTTTGTAGATTCGATGTTGTGATCTGTGATTATGGGCCAGTTGTCTAAGCTGACAGTAGCTGATACAATATTGTTACTTTGCAAGATGTAGTTCATTACATGAGACATTAGGACTTCGCCTGAGAATGCTAGGGCGGTAGCGCGGGTCTCATTTGCAAACTCGCGTCTTTGAAGTGAGTCATCAAGGGCTTGTTGGGCTTTGTTTAGGTATAGTTCTATGGTTTCCTTGCATGCTTGGGTGTGCTCTGCATCCACCATATCGAGAATTGTACTATAGCACGCCTTGACTGACTCTAAAGATGCCCTTGTGCCAGTCTCTGTATTTCTTCCCTGCTCTAGTATCACATCAGTTAATGATCGCCGCACATCACCAGATATGGTAAGTGGTGCCGAAAACACAGCGATAACTTTCGAGTCTCGCTTGAGGTCAATGATTCTCTGGATGATTTCGGGAATGGATATACCATCAGGGCCTATGGCACTGCCACCAAACTTTGCCACGACTAGGCTTGCCATTGCACATTACAACACCGGTGAGCCATCTATTAAGGATTTGATTGTAATGCGTGGATGATTTTTGCAGCCTCAACAGATGAGCCATTAGTTAGGGGCCCTCTCTTCTGCTTTAATTTTTCAGAAATTAGATGTTCTAGATGGTCAATGTCTCCAAATTCAAAACCCTCTGCTTTAGCATTATCTTCTTGCTCAAAGTGTCCCCTTATAGGAATGAATATGCCAGGTGTTCCATATGCATTTGCCTCATCGATTGTCGACTTGCCAGCAAGTGAGACCAGTATATCTGCCGCAAAGATTAGCTCGTGTAAATTGTCCACAAA
Organism: uncultured Nitrosopumilaceae archaeon; assembly: GCA_964538885.1. Taxonomy (GTDB): domain Archaea; phylum Thermoproteota; class Nitrososphaeria; order Nitrososphaerales; family Nitrosopumilaceae; genus JAPOPJ01. Next base: position 1,447 of record CAZIHR010000085.1, on the reverse strand, counting down.
ACCAAAATCCCTCAGGATGCCATGAGAATTCATCTTCAAGGCCGGACCCGATACAAGTATTATCTCCGTATCAGGTAGAATATTGGGTGCAATCTCTAATATTTTATCTATGAGGAATGCACCAGCAGATGTGCCGCCAACGGATACGAGAATGGTTTTTTTGGTAAATGAGAATGCTTCTCGCAGTATTTCTCGCGGTGTATCGATATGTCTCACTATGGGGCCGATCTTTCTTATGTTGGTATGATTGTCTCCATACTCTGGAACAAGCACCACATCACATTTTCTGATGATGTCAGTCATTGCTTTGTTCATCCGTTTTTCAAAGAATGATGCGGGTCGTCTGGTAAAGTGGGTCTCAAGTATATCAGTAATTAGTATGGTTGGAATGCCTCGTTTTTGTGCTACTGCCAGAGACGCAAAATCCTCGTCGCTTACCACCAGTTTGGGTTTATCTTGACTGATGATTTTATTTGATATATCTTTGCATCTTGTATAGTACCTGTAATAATTTAGCAGCCATCTTGCAGAGTGTTGCAGGGAGCCATCTTTTACCACAAACTGTGGGGGTTTGTATGTATCTTCGGTCACAAAGCCGAGTTTGTTGAGAAATTGTGCCGCATGACTTCCAGTTACAAATTTGGTCGATATTCCATCAAGATGTGTGGCTATGGCGGCATCCCGTGTAGCGTGTCCCAGTCCAATTGGACTGGAAAAAAAATCCAGATCGATCATCCAAATTACAAAAGTTTGGTCTGATTTCTAGGTTGTTTCCTGGATCTGTTGGACGTGTGGACGTTGTGGTAATGATGGGCAGTGGGGAGTAATTCTGCACTGAAGTTTTGTGAGGAATGCAGGTACATTTACTGGATTCAACATCTAGTAGTTGTGGCTCTCAAAGTTTAAATGGTTTTCAGCAAGGTAAGTTTCTTGGGCTCATAGTCCAGATCGGTTATGACGTCGCCCTTACACGGCGAAGATCCGGGGTTCAAATCCCCGTGGGCCCATTTCTGCATCGGGTTCAAGTCCTTTTCGTCCTAGCTGCTTCGGTTCACGTGATACTGATGGCCGTTGTGGTTTTTCTCCGCCTTGTGCATCATTTCTAGGGTCCTCTTTGGGATGTCGGGTAAAAAGTCGTCGCCTTTGGATTGGCTTTTTTCCTCTGCATGACTTCCTACAGGCACGACTGGATTTAGATCTGTAGGCTGTGCCGCCCACTTGATCCCTTATCTATCACGGATACTACGTCGCCCCCCTCGTCCCCGGACACGATCCTTTTGAACTCCTCGCGCGTCCGGCACGTGGCTATACTTCCGATCAAAAGTTCTTGAGGTCAAGTGACTTCCTGCCGATGAACTTCATTGCATCTAATTTTGGCCTTGCAGTTCTAAAGTACTCTGACATCGCGCAACGCATCTGCACTATAGTAGCATAATACTCTGACACC
>CAZIHR010000084.1:0-34669 GCA_964538885.1 uncultured Nitrosopumilaceae archaeon | reverse complement strand
AGCAAATTGACTAAGCATATTATCATAAAGCACCTTGTAATTCTGTGCTTGTTTCACACATATTTTGTGATGTGTCTCTTTTATAGATCTTTGTTCCGTTTACAAACGTGTTAAATTTTAGGCACGACCTGATCAATTACCATCAAAGAAGAGTAAAAAGAGATGACAAAACTTTAGGCTGAAATAATCCAAGGCGATATAAAATGTTCACAAAATGTTGGAATTGACGAGAGTCCAGCAAGCTTTGCCGGTGATACTGTTTTGGTGTGGGGAGGAGACTAAATACATAAAACACGAGTATGCAGGAACGGTCATTGAATTTTGATAATGGTAGTAAAACCTAGACAGAAAAATTGCCTGCTAAATTTGGACAATATAACTGACAAGGCTATAGTCACAAAGGATAGCAAAACTGTACGCGCTAAATGGACTAAAAATTGTAAAACTGTAACAAACGATTTTAAGTAAGCATTTGGGTAGTGGTTCGTAATGATTGCAGAAGCTCAACTGGCTGAGATGATAACTGAAGCCAAGTCCAATACAAAAAAGAAGAATTTCAAACAGTCAATTGAGATGATTATTAATTTTAAAGACATTGATGTCAAAAAAGGATTCGCGCTAAACGAGATAGTCCAACTTCCAAAGACCAGCTCCCCTGCAACTGTCTGTGTTATGGCAACAGGCGATATGAGTCTCAAGGCAAAACAAGCCAATGCTGATGCAGTGATTGGAACTGAGGAACTGGATAAATTTGCCTCAAACAAGCGAGAATCCAGAAAATTCATCAACAAGTATGACTTTTTTCTTGCAGATACCCAGATTATGCCTCTCGTAGGTAAGACGCTGGGACAACTGTTGGGACCAAGAGGAAAGATGCCTACACCTGTACCATTCAACGCACCGATAGAGTCATTCTTGTCACGATTTAGGTCGTCAATTAAAGTACGTATTCGAGCATCCCTATCAGTTTCATGTAAGATAGGAGACGAGTCTATGGAGGATATAGACTTGGCAGTAAATGCATATGCAGTTCTGAATGCGATAGAGAAAAAATTACCAAACGGTGAAAAAAATATCAAAAGGATTATGGTCAAAACCACTATGGGCCAACCCATAAAACAAACACAAGAGGTAAAGAAGAAACTTGCATGAAAATAGAACTACCTATCCTAGAAAGAAATCTTTGATGTATCAGCAGTTGCAGGAACTGCCAAAAAAATACAAAGTACTGGCATTAATCAAGATGGATAAGGTACGCTCATCACAGATACTGCCTCTGCGCAAAGTCCTCAAAGATGATGTGGAATTTGTCAGCATTAAAGATAGAGTTGCACGCAAGGCATTTGAGACTATAGATGTTCTAGGAATCAAAGACATGGCAGGCGAGCTTATGGGCCAATGCATGTTTCTCTTTACAGATATGTCTCCGTTCAAACTCAACATCTTGCTTGCCAAAAACAAGATCATGATGGCTGCTAGAGGCGGCGACATTGCAAGTATAGATGTTGTAGTTCCTGCAAAAAATACAGGAATTGCACCAGGTCCAATGCTTACTGAATTTAAAGAGGCTGGTATTCCCACCAAAATTGATCAAGGCACAATCTGGATTCAAAAAGACACAACACCGGTCAGAAAGGGCGAGATAATTAATGAAAAGCTTGCAGCTCTGCTGGGAAAACTGGACATCAAACCAATTGAGGCGGGAATTTCACTTTACGTTGCATTGGAGAATGGCATCAAGTATTCTGGGACTGAACTGATGGTTAACATCGAAGAGATCCAAGGCGCATTTGCCCAAGCCCATCAGGAGGCTGTGTCACTGTCAGTAGAGGCTGCATACGTTACATCTGAGAACATTATACAAATTCTCAGCAAGGCAGCTCGGTCGGCACGTTCAGTATCAATTGAATCTGGATTTGTGACTGGTGAGACTGTAGAGCAGATACTACAAATAGTTGAATCTCATGCACAGTCTCTTGTTAGCAGAGCAAAAGATTACACTCCTACCTAGACGCGCACATGTTTTGTATCTTACAAGCTTGTGTTTGTAAATACATGTAAACTGTTACGTTACTAAAAAATAAAACGCAACTCTATCTCTAACAGCAAGTAAAAAGATTTTCTATCCAAACAGAGAAGACAATCCTTCCATGGCTGCTTCTTCTGTCTTTGCTTCGTCTTTCTTTTCTTCCTTCTTTTCTTCAGTACTTGTATCTGTATCTGCTGCTGGTGCTGTAGTGGTAGCAACTGCTACTGGTGCTGCCTTTATTGCCTCATCAATATTGATGTCTGCTAGTGCTGCTATCAGTGCCTTTACTTGTGCATCGTTGACTTTTGCGCCTGATGCTGAAACAACTGCCTTTATGTTATCTTCGTTCACATCTTTCTGCAATTTATGCAGTAATAAAGCAGCATAAACATATTCCATGATATGGTAACACACTTTGGGCATAATATAAAACTATGTGACGAGGCAGTTAACCCAAATGTGCCACAAGCCACGTCATTACGTAGATAATTTGGGCTCACGTATTATAACTTGCTTGATTTGAAATTTGAATGTGGTCAATGTCAATATAGTCAGATCCGAGCAAAGTGAGAGTAAGAATCGACATATCATCCATTCGTTGTACATCAATAAAATAGTAAAAGCACATCATCCTAGATACAATGCAATTTGTCCTGATCCTCATTGTCTAGATCTCGCGATATCTGGTTTATCATCCATCTATTTTTGTATCTTTTTAGATCTATACTAGGATCGTTTGTAGCAAACCCAATGTATTTTTGTTCAGGTTTTGTAGGATCCTTACATTATTTTATTTTCATCCAGTATTCTGTGGAATTCAATTGATTCACCATCTCAACTGTGGATATGTCAGTTCTTGCGTTGGCGCGCAAACTCGCGCAACGCAATTATGACATTGTGCGTGTTTCTACACGGCATCATACATGTCACGCCGCGCTTATCTAGTGTTCTGATGGAATCCACTAAAAAAACTCCCTGTCAACAAGTATTAGATTCGATTCAATTCCCAGATTTTGTATAGAAGTTAGTGTTTTTTCAAGGAAATCAGGCACGGAATTGCCCATCTTCATATGAAATACAGCAAGATTCAATGATACAGTCTTGTCTACACATTATATCGTGATGTATCGCTCAAAATATTTGGTGGCGTTTTCGTATTTGATGCGCGTTATATTGTCGTCGGCTTTTTACCATAGTATTTTATTTTGTGCATGTCAATTACCATGGTAGACTTTTTTTTGGCATTTGTCCACACCGCTTCAGCATGTCTATATGGTGCAACATTTGTCCACACAATGCCAGATTGTATGGTCTCGGAGTATTCACTTTTGAGCTTGATTGCAAACCACTCATCTGATGATATTACATTGCCGCGTGTAAATTTTTCGGCATTCGCGCACTCGCCTACGTTGGAGTTGCGAACTGCCGCCTCCATAATGCCGTCATTCAGGTGCTCTGTACCAAATATTGCATTATATCTGACGGACCTGTGAATACATTGGAGAAACTTGCCCATCTTGTAGACGACATCTTGATATAATTGTGGATTGTTTACCAATTTGATTGGTTTTGTTTCTGAATAATTCAAATCTTCTCAGTATTTCACTTTTTGATCTGGTTGCATTTTTACTGAGTTATTCTAATCTGAGGCACATTTGGATTAACTGAAAAAAATGAGTGTGAAGATATTGTATTTGTCGACTAACACCGAAGCTTCGTATAGAAAATATTTGGAAAGACGTAAAGTACAGGCTGGTCCCATCAGAGTGATACAGCAACACCGGATGACCTGAAATATATCGTGTATGAATACTTGCAGTATCTATCAAGATTGACATCTACATGTTCCTGTACTACTCAATCTTAGCGGAGATTTTCAGCTAGCGTTATTCTTGTCAGTTTAGTATTTTCAGGCTTCTACAAACTGAGTACAACGTCCTTTTGAGATTCTTGTCAAGCAACGTATCCATCCTATGCCGCAAAACCCTCTTTGCTTCGTCTCTTTCAGCACCTGGTGGGAGAGATAACACCTTGTTGATCATCTCTGGTAGGGATTCGCGAATCCATCCATCTAGTATAGAGTATATTTTTGGTGGCAACAAGTCACATTTATCTTTGTCCAGATTGATCACTTGAGCAAAATTCTCATGTTCCACTCTATACACCAAGGCAAGTATGATGTTGTCTGGTGTGGGATGCTCCAAGATCTCCGTGGAACGTTCTCCAGTCTTTCCCTGCAAAATCTTGTTTTTGAGTCCTACTGGATTCACTATGATACCGTTGATCCCCACTTTTTGCCCCTCAATTCCAGTCACCACTCCAAAGATAAAGTCATTGTACTTGCCATTTGGTCTTGTTGAAAATACATGAACACCTTCTTTCAAGGATGGCTTTTTCCCCAACATAATATGATGTCAATCATATGACATATTTAATATATTTTGGAGTTGCCAGCCTTTGTTGCACTTTCTCATATGTGGTCTTGTTTTCGGAATGCTCAAGTCATCATGATTCTAGCTTTGTATACATGTAGTTTGTTCCATCTTTGTGACATGCAAATTCATCTAAACTCTATTATCACAATCTGTTAGGTGTGCAAGTACAACCAGCTTGACATTTTGCATACAAGCTTTTTGCTTTATTGATGACATCTGATGGTTGACCTTCATGTTTTTCTGCCACGGTGATCATAAATCTGCCTCAACAAACAACTGCATTGGAATTATTTTTGATGCAACATATGAGAATGCAATATGCCGTTACAATTGTAACTTGGAAATTGATTAGATAATTCTTAATATTGGGATTATACAGGCATTGCGTTGGAAAAAAATGCCATTCTCAAGGAATTTTCAGCAGATCCAGATAGATATTACAAAGTAAGCCTGTTTGAGGAAGAAGGCTTTTGTAGAAAATCCTGTGCTAAGTGTAGCAGATATTTTTGGACACTAGATTCTGGACGGGATCTCTGTCCAGATGATGCTCCTGACACTTATTCATTTATAGGCTCTCCACCAACATCAAAGAGATTCGACTATATACAATCTTGGAATCAGATAGAGGCGTTTTTTGTACATAATGGGCATACGTCTGTCTCCAGATATCCTGTAGTTTGTAGGTGGAGGGATGACTTGTATTTTACAATTGCATCAATCGTGGATTTTCAGAGAGTGATGGGTTCCAAAGTTGTCTTCGAGTTTCCTGCAAATCCACTTGTGGTGCCCCAGACCTGCCTTCGATTCAAGGATTTAGAAAATGTAGGCGTTACTGGCAGACACTTTTCAAGTTTCTGTATGGTGGGACAGCACAGCATTCCTGACTCTGACGGATATTGGAAAGATAGATGCATTGACTTGGATTTCAAGCTGCTTACTGGACCATTTGGCATTCAAAAAGATGAAGTTGTATTTGTAGAAGACGTGTGGGCTGGTGGCGGTTCATTTGGCTCATCCCTTGAATATTTTGTGCGTGGAGTGGAGCTTGGAAATGCAGTATTTACAGAATTTCAAGGGGATCTGGGAAACCACACCACACTTGCGCAGAAGATCATTGATATGGGTGCTGGCTTGGAGCGTTTTGCATGGATTACGATGGGAACACCTACTGCCTATGACTGTTGTTTTGGTCCAATTTCCCACACACTGTTTGAGAAAGCAGGAGCTGATCCAGATTCACCTGTATTACCACGATACTTTACTGAGATTGCAAAGACTCTTGACAGTTTTGATGATCTCAACAAAGTCCGGCACGGTGCAGCAACAAAGGCAGGCCTTACAGACTCTCAACTAAACAGGATTATAGCTCCGTTGGAGGGAACATATTTGATTGCCGATCATCTGCGTACGCTGATCTTTGCCATAGCTGACGGTGCCCTTCCGAGTAATGTGGGTGGGGGATACAATCTCCGGATGATGCTACGGCGGATCTATGGAACTGCCAACAGATTGAATCTGAACCTTGATGTTGGAGAATTAGTTGATCTACATGTGGATTATCTTAAAGATATGTATCCAGAGCTTGACTCAAAACGGCAGGATGTCACACAAATACTCAATCTGGAATTTCAAAGATACGAAGCATCCAAAATCCATATGACTAGTAAAGCAAGCAGAATTCGGGAGAGGGGGACTCCCACAGTTGACGATCTGATTACACTTTACGAGTCAGATGGTATAACTCCTGACTATCTTATGGAAGTCAACGCAATATCTGAGATACCGCCTACCTTCTACTCTAGGCTATCTGAGCTACATCAACCTGAAAAGCAAAAAACCATATCTGAATTGGTACCTGAAGGAATGCCTTCAACAGATATGCTGTTTTACAAGGATGACCCAATGGAGTTTGATGCTAGGGTGCTTGGTGTATTTGATGATTGTGTTGTAATTGACAGAACATCGTTTTATGCACGAGGAGGCGGACAAGAACCGGATCACGGTACCATTGCAGGGTTTAAAGTAATTGACGTGACAAAGCATGCAGACGTTATTGTCCACAGGTTACAGGATGGCACACCCGAAACGGGCCAGCTGGTATCATGCAAAGTAGATTCACAAAGGCGTTCGAACATCACTAAAAATCATACTAGCACCCACATTCTTAATGCATCCTCAAGAGAAGTGCTGGGATCTTGGGTATGGCAACATTCTGCATTTAAAGACGATGATCATGCAAGACTTGACATTACACATCACTCATCACTTACTGACATTCAAATTAAACAGATAGAAGATATGGCAAATAGTATAATCTCTGAGAATCTTCCAGTAACTATACAGTCATTTGACAGGGGTACTGCCGAGCAAAAGTATGGGTTTAGGATTTATCAAGGTGGAGTTGTTCCAGTAAAATCAGTGCGTATAATTTCTATTGAAAACAGGGATGTTGAGGCGTGCGGTGGAACACATGTCAAGAGAACAGGTGATATCGGTCTGATCAAGATTACAAAGGCCAAGAGGATACAAGATGGAGTGATACGATTGGAATTCACATCAGGCCATCATGCATATGAATATGCCAAACAGCAACAGATACAAATCAAAGACCATCAGCAATTTCTCGAAGACCGAGAAAATATAGTGAAACAGAGGCAAGAAAATAAACTCAAAACAAGAGAGGTAATCTCTGACATTTTGGATGACATATTATCTGGAAAGTCCTTTACTATTGAGGGGATCCATGCAAGAGACAAACTCTGTTTTACATCTAGTGACCGATACGATGAATTTTTCCACATCAAATTTGGGAAAAAGCTTGTAAACGCGTCAGCAGATTCTGTGTATTGTGGCATCTTTGATGCAGGATCTACAGTCAGAACGGTGGTATACTGTGGTAAACAGTCAGGTAAAAATGCTGATTATATTGCAAAGCAGGTCTCTTCAATTTTAGGTGGTTCTAGTGGTGGCGATGCTTGGTTTGCACAGGGCGGTGGAAAAGAGACATCTAAAAAAGACCAAGCAATAACTAAGGCAAAATCTATGATTTTTGGATAGGGGGGAACAGACATAGATTGGCGCGCGATTGAGGCTAAGTGGAGGGCAAGATGGCAGGAAAGTCATGACTTTGAGACAGATCCTACAGACAAGAAGAAGAAATTTATCACTGTAGCATACCCATATCCAAATTCACCTCAACATATAGGACATGGACGTACATATACTACAGCTGATGTTCATGCACGATTTTATAGAATGAAAGGATACAACGTCCTGTTTCCTATGGGCTTTCATTACACGGGGACCCCCATACTTGGAATGGCCAAACGAGTCGAATCCCGAGATCCAGAACTACTCAAAGGACTAAGGGACATATATCAAGTCCCTGAAGAAGACATTGAGACATTCACAAATCCGATCAACATTGCAGATTACTTTCACAAGGAGATAAAGGCTGGCATGATTGAGATGGGATATTCCGTTGACTGGAGGCGGGAATTTACCACCATAGTTCCAGCTTACCAAAAATTCATCGAATGGCAAATAAGCATACTGAAAGAAAAAAATCTCATCATTCAAGGAAGCCACCCTGTGGGATGGTGTCCAGTGGACCAGAATCCTGTATCTCAACACGATACGCTTGGTGATGTTGAGCCTGACTTTACCGAGTATATTTTGATAAAGTTCAGATTTGGTGAGTATGTGATTCCTACTGCAACATTACGTCCGGAGACAATATTTGGCGTAACGAATCTGTGGATCCATCCAGATATTTCATACAAGAAAATATCAGTTAACGGAGAAAAATGGATAGTGTCAGATCCATGTGCGCACAAGCTGGAATTTCTAAAAGACAAAGTTACATACGATGGAAATATTGAAGGTCGTGAACTGATCGGACAAAGCGTCACAATGCCCCACAATGGAAAATCTATCCCGATGCTTGAGGCCAACTTTGTTGATCCCGAAACCGGAACTGGTCTTGTAATGTCTGTACCTGCACATGCCCCTTTTGACTATCAGGCATTGATTGATTTTCAAAAAAATCAACCATTGGGATCCAAATTCCAGTTAATTCGACCCATCTCTATCATATCTACTGAAGGATACGACAAGTTCCCTGCAAGAGATACGTGTGAAAAATTAGGCATTAAAGATCAGGATGATCCAAAACTCGAAGATGCCACATCAGAAATTTATAGCAAAGAGTTCTATGGTGGAATACTTGATGCAAACTGTGGGGATTTTGCAGGGAAAAAAGTATCTGAAGCCAAAGATGCAATAAAACAGTGGCTTTCACAAAACAAGCATTCAGATATACTGCTTGAGCTGACACATTCACCAGTATTGTGCCGTTGCGGAGCCACTTGTGTCGTTAAAGTACTTTCAAATCAGTGGTTTCTGAATTATGGTGACAATCAATGGAAGCAACAAGCTACAAAGTGCATTGATAGGATGAACATTTTGCCACCGGAAATTGTAGGGGAATTCCATTATGTAGTAGATTGGTTACGAGAAAGAGCATGTGCAAGGCAACATGGGCTTGGAACCAAGCTTCCATGGGATGCAGACTGGATTGTGGAGAGTCTGTCTGATTCTGTAATTTACATGGCTTATTATACCGTATCTAGATTCGTCAATGATGGTGTGATAGATGCAGAGGATCTATCACGAGAATTCTTTGATTATGTGTTTTTGGGCCTAGGCTCGCCTGACGGCATTCGTGGAATCAGGAAGGATATTGTTGAGAAGATACGAAAGGAATTTACCTACTTTTATCCGGTGGACTCTAGGCATTCTGGACGTGATCTTGTACCAAATCATCTTACATTCTTTGTGCTAAACCATACAGCTATATTCCCAGAAAGTGACTGGCCGCAACAGATAGTTGTAAATGGCTCTGTTCTGATGGATGGCAAAAAAATGTCAAAGAGTATGGGAAATATAATTCCACTTCGCAAGGCAATAAGGGATTATGGTGCAGATCCAATCAGACTTGCAATACTTGTATCAGCCGAATTACTACAAGATGCGGACTTTAATCTCGAGTCTGTAGGTAGCATAAGAAGCAAATTAGAGGCTATGTTGACAGAATGTTCAAGGTATAGTTCGGGACAGGTGGGCATAATGAATACTGAAGACAGATGGATCACAAGCAAATTATCCCGTCTGATTGTAAATGCCAGCGACTCTATTGAAAAGATGAGACTGCGTGAGGCATTACACGAGATCCTATTTTCATTTGAAGATGATCTACAATGGTATCTAAAGCGTGTACGCATGAAGGGCAAGCACCATAATTTACCCATACTGCATAAGATTTACAGCATTAGAGTTGCATTGTTGTCACCATTTGCACCACATATTGCAGAAGAGATGTGGCAGGCACTTGGCAATTCTGGAATGGTATCAAAATCAAGATGGCCAGAGGCGGTTACTGAAGAAATTGATATGGACTCAATCCAATCTGAAGAACTGTTAAAATCCACCATAGTCGATATTGCAAACATTCTCAAGGTGATCAAGATCGTACCTACCAAAATTACTATTTACACTGCTAGCTCATTCAAATCAGATGTGTATAATAGTATACTTGGTATGGTGGCATCTGGCAAGACACAGATGGGTGCAGTAATGAAAGATTTGATTGCAGATCCCAAGACTTTAGATATAAAGAACAATCCAGATTTTGTACAAAAAGCAATTAAAGATATTTTGTCTACACCAGTTGAGATAAGAAACGCGCGTCTACAAGCTGGTGACTTTGATGAAAAAGAATTTCTGTCTGAAGAGTTGCTTTGTGTAGTGAAGACAGATTTTGGGGTACCTGTATCTGTGTTTGCAGAAGGTGATCCTGACATTTATGATCCAAAGAGAAAAGCCAAATTTGCAAGACCATTCAAGCCTGCCATACTTGTTGAGTGAATTGGCTTGAAGATAGTGTTATGAAAAATAACATTTTAGAAATGGTTTTCAAATGATACCTCTGACAGTGTAAGCTGTCCTCCTCTAGGTTCTGCATCCTCTGCCTTTTTACCTACTACTATCATCATTACAATGATGTGATCCTGTGGCAAGTTGATCAGCGTACCTACATCATCAAATTGAAATCCCTCCATTGGGCATGTGTCGTATCCCATGGATTTTGCAGCCAGCATTATGGTTTGAGCTGCAATACCACATGATCTGAATGCCTCGTCTTTTTCCAACATTTTATTTCCATCATATGATTGTCTTATTGCATTTACAATTCCATCTTGTTGTTTTGTGGGCATATTTTTCCAGTATCTTTTAGGGTTTTTGTTCCATGCCTTTAGATCTGCACAAAGAATGATTACAAGTGATGCTTCTGCAACTTGTCTCTGTCCATATGATAGTTTGCACAGCTCATCTTTGATCGATTGCTCTGTTATTGTGACAAATCTCCAGTTCTGGATGTTGTAGGATGTTGGTGAAAGCATTGCAAGTTCTAGAAGCTTGCTAATTTCATCCTTGGTCATTTCATGTCTTTTGAAATTCTTGATTGATCGGCGGCTTTTGATTGCATCAAGTATATCCATGAGCATATGTATTGTAATGCCAAATTTAATTGATTGAAATAATGGTGTTGATCCGTCATAGAACACACCACACAATAAGGCGCAGACTTCTGACAGTGTATTTATTAGGCATATTCAGATATCAAGTTGCCTTGAAGATTGCAGTGATGGGCATGGGCGTGGCAGGTTCTTATCTTATGGCTAGGCTCAAAGATTCAGAGCATCAGGTTACCGGCTATGAACGAATGCCTATGGAAAGACACGACTCTATCTGCGCATGGGGGACCATTAAACCTGTACTTGCAGAGTTTTGCAAAAAGACAGATAGAGTCTTTGATGACTTTGTAATACATGACGGAAAGAGCATGCATGTGAAAATGAATCATGGTCCCAAGTTTGACATAGGACTAAAGGGACTGTGTACGTATGACAAGCTTGGACTCATCAGGGACTTTATCAAGGATTCTGATGTTGTCTATGGAAAATCTCCCCAATTAAATTATCTGGAGAAAAACTACGATATGATAGTTGACTGTACAGGTTTTCACAGAGTGTATCTTCCTCGACTGAGTGAAGATTTCTTTCTGCCCACATATGAATACAAGGTGGAGTATGATGACGGGTTACCATTTGATGACTTTTACATTGAGCCGTTTCCTGGAATGTCTGGATACTTTTGGTACTTTCCACTGGGGGAAAAGTGGGCCCATATTGGGGCGGGGGATTACAATAAAAACCACATTACTGCAACTGACAATTTCCTAAAAAAGCATGGGGGCAGGGTCATCGCTACCAAGGGACGTCCAATAAGACTTGCAACCCCCGATAGGTGCAAGCCATATTACTCTGGCAAAGTAGTTGGAGTGGGTGAATCGATCGGGACGGTTTATGCCTTGTTGGGGGAGGGGATCATCCCTTCAATGCAGTGCGCTGAAATATTTTTGGACAATATGTATGACTTTGATGCCTATGAGAAAGCAGTGGAGCGTCATTACAAGGTATATGCTAAGGTGTTCAATTTTGTAAGATCTAAAATACATAAGGACTTTAGCTTTATCAAATCATTGCCTGACTTTCTTGCCATATTTCGTTATATGAAAAAGTATGAGAGTCGGTTTGGAATGGACATCCGTATGGCAGATCTAATAAAGGTGGCTAGGGCCTAGCTAAAACTCACAGAACTAAATCCTTCGCGTACGGTGCGTAATGATTTCATGTTATAGTTATAAATTATTTTTGAATATTCTCTCAACTCTTCTTCCATCTGACTGTAATCATCTGCAAGATAAAATCCGGGACAGTCACCTGTGAATTGATATGATGCGTGGACTCGGGCTGTACCGTTTTCATTTTCTAACCATGTCGAAAATGGGTATAGATAGCACACGCCTGGCCTTTCTGGATGCATACTACATCCTCCTTGTTCATCGAGGAATCTACATGGTATATGTGTCCCGTCATCGGATTCAGTCTCGTCATTTTTTCTCTTGAGGTTTATTGTCGTCATAGTGGTTGTGTGACCATCTGGAGATGGTTCTTGCCATGTGGTGGTTATAGTCTCATTTTTCACAAAATCATATGTCTTTTGGTATTTTAGACCCTTTCCTATTGTGATCAGGTCATCTGTAGTTAATGGTAGTCTGCCTTGTCTCTCACAGCAGTTGTGGCAATCAGGCCAGTGGCATTTCCAAAGAATGTATTTTTTCCATTCTGTCAAATATGGTACATGAAATACGACATCATTTATCTTCAGCGTCTTGTCTCTTACTGCAGAAATTCTTCCAAGCATAAAGTCTTGTAATATTGGGTCTATATTCCAATATTTTTGTAACAGGTCCAGCGATTCTTGAATCTCTTTTTGTGACAACTATCAAGTTATAACTTCTGTAAATGATGTTATTAATGTTGAGTGGAAAGGGCAAGTATGCATCGGCCACTGAGAACAGGAGATTTGTCTGGACCCATATTGTATGGCCTCTGATCTTGGAGCTAAATGATGTTACATTTTCACTCACACAGTACCAAACAAAGCGCGACCAAGTATGCAAGGACAACAATATCAACACACAGGTAACTTCACGCGGATTAGTTTCGCTAATTCAAAAAGGTATTCTACTTAAAGAAGGTAATATCTATTCAATACATTACAGGTTGATCCCGTATATGAGACTTGGTGCAGAGTGCAATTATGCCACTGCCATACATGAGATACGAATGAAATGATTATATTCAAAGGATTTGAATATTTTTATGGTAGCCCGATAGTCTAGCGGTCAAATAATAATTTTAGATTAGGGATTCCGCGCTCTGGATCTTAGGAGTGGATACGCGGTGACGGCAGTTCGAATCTGCCTCGGGCTACTCATTGACCTTATAGTTTTCATGTGTGATGGGGTCGTGGCATTTTTTATATCTGTATAGTCTGAACATTTGGTTAGATACTATTCATGAGGACTGGGGTTGTTGGTTCCCATTTATGCCCTGCCAGTTTTTTAGAAATTTTTCTAGCCCACCAAAGTCATTTGGGGAGGTAATCAACACATCTCTGGTGATGGAGTGTATACTGTCTATAAACCCACCAAAGTTTTTTTCGTATGATGTCATGTTGATGTTCAAAAACTTGGCGGATCTTACATTGTTTTCTGATGGAAATAGAATGATCGGAATGACTTTAAATTCCGGCAAACGATCGTTTATGTCTTGAACTTGCTTTGGTGATTGGATCACTTGGGTGATGAAGCCTTTTGGACACGCGTCAATCTTTTTCCCCAACTTCTCAAAGTTGGGTCTGCTTGGTATAGATAGGTACAGATCTATCTTGGAATCTATTCCTTGACTATGCAAGCTTTTTACAACTGCACTTGGTATCTCTCCAGAATCCCGCCTGCCCTCATGTGAAGGATCGCCCATCAGTATCAATATTCCAGAAAAGCCAATCTCTATGCAGTCATCCACAAATTTCTGTATCTGATTCTCCGTTTTGTCTCTAACCCTCAGACTTGCCGTAATTGGTAGGTGTGAAATGTCGCGTCTTATCGTCTTGCCCACACTGATCGGGGATACTCTTCTGAAGCCTAGAACGTCTTCGGTTAGATGTACCGCATCACAGACACCTGACACTGCATTTATTTTATCAACAAACTTGGATATTCTTTGTTCTAGATTGTCATGGGGAAGAATTTTTGGTGGATTTGCTTCGTATCTGATTGGCATGTCGTGATTTTTCCCAAAGTCTTGGTTAAAACCTTATTCTGTCTAGGTTCACACTACAACTTATCTGGAATGCACATAAATTTACGAGCGGTGCTATACAATCTTGGCAATTATGGGGGACGGGGTAATTTGACTAATTCCATAAATTAAACTGTTACAATTTGATAATAAAACCAATATGGTGTGATAGGAAAATACATGTGATGATCTTAGAAGACTTTACAGAAGCACTTGGCTCTGCGATAACTCCTACGATGTCTAGACTTGATTCGTCTAGACTATCATCAGTTTTGATTATCATTTATGGTAATTCCCCAACAATTCTAATGACAAAAAAAGCATCACATCTGAAGATCCATGCTGGTGAGATTGCGTTTCCGGGAGGGAAGCTTGATTATAGTGATACTGATTTACTTGACACTGCATTGCGCGAGACAAGAGAGGAACTGGACATAGATTTGCCTAGATTCAAAATAATCGGACAGCTGGAACCTGTAAAGACACTCAATTCAAACTTTACCATTGTTCCTTTTGTCAGTGTATTGGAACATCTGCCTAAAATAAGATGCAACCGTGAAGTTGATCAGATACTACATATTCCCGCGCATTCTTTTCTTAACACCTTACAACATGATACAAATCCAGATCACAATATCATACAAGAGATGTACACATTTACTTTCAAGAAACATCTTGTCTGGGGTGCCTCAGCAAGAATGTTAAAACAAATTTTTGACAAGCTGGCTGCAAGGAACCTTCTCTAATTTGATGATAATTTGCTACATATTCAAATCGTATGTGGTCACCTACACTAAATCAGTTTTCCGACTTTTGCAATGGATTTGCCCCGCAATTGCTATGTCAGTGTACATGTGAAAAAGTTTGACCATCATTCTTGCCATTTCTCTCCACCCTCTATCTGACTTATTTTGCGCTGTAATATGATGAGTCAGTGTTTTTTTATTTGCATTGTTTGTTGGCTCTACGTTATAATATTCCAGAAATGTAAACAGATATGGTGCTGACGTATACAATCTATTAAGGCACTTGAGTGTGGTGGTGTTGTATACATCTGTATAGTAAAATAGAATGCTGTGTAATTCAGATTTGTATATGCGCCGCAGAACAGCAGATATACACATGATTTAAAAAGAGCTTTCCGTGTCTGAAAAGCTATGGCTGCTCGTAAATCATCTTCGAGAAAAATTCGTCTGCTAAAAAAAACTAAACAGACTTCACCAGTGCCTGCTTGGATAATTCTTCGCACACACAGAAATGTTAGAACTAATCCAAAACGGCGCGCTTGGAGATCTACTGATGTAGAGGTGGGATAGATGTCACAGGATTTGGAACGCGTATATACGATCAACCTTGGCAAAGTACTGCTTTCTCAAAGCCAGCATAGGGCAGTCAGAGCAATTAACATGATTCGGGAATTTGCCCGCCATCATATGAAAATAGATGAAGTCAAAATTGAAGAAGAATTAGCACATCAGATCTGGGCAAGAGGTGCACGAAGTCCACCAAGAAAGATTCGTGTTAGAATAAGCAAGACTGATGAAGGTTACATTCTAGTTTCACCATACAATGAAGAATATGAAGATAGTACATCTTTAGAACCAGAATCCAAACCTGTAACTGAATCCCTCACAGAAGACACCGACACCAAATCAGAATCCCTCACAGAAGACACCGAATCCTCAATAACAGAATCTCAAACAGATACGACCAAATCCAAAGACTCGACCTAAATTTTTACCGCTTATTTTATTCCATCTGGTATAGATCCAGATTGCATTCTATGCTGACTTCGGGCTCATCCCAGTCTAGAGTATTCTCTTGTGGGATTGTACCTAGAGGATCATAATTGTCAAATTTTGTCATGCCGTGGATTCCAGACAACATCACCACGTTTGATTCGTCTGAAATAGACTCCATATTTACATGGACTCCTTCACCACCTAAAACTTTACTTGTTATGTTTGAGATGGAGTCAAGTATTCCTACTGGAATGTTTCTGCCTGCCACATACAACATTGAGTGCTTGATAGAGTCTAGTGGAACCTCTCCATACAACATCTTTAGCGAGTCCCTGAGGGATTCCTCCACATCTGGATTTGTGGCACTGGTGGTCAGAACACCTGTCTTGAAACCAATTTCTGCTGTACTTAATGCACTAACCATATACAAAATAGCATTGTTGGCAATATCAAAGCAAGCATTGGGACTTAGGCTTGGATTGCTTTCAAGAAGTGCATCATTATCCATTAGTATGGTACATCCTGAATTTTCTTTGAGGTGTTTTAATGCCACACCTGAATTGAAAATCCTGTTTTTTTCATATCGGAACGGCATTATTACAAATGATATGCTATCTTTTCCTGCATCTTTACATATTTGTGAAATCACCGGTGCCAAGGCCGAGCCCGCTCTGCCTGCGAGATTTGCCATGATAATGATTGTGGAATAGCCTGATATCTTCTCTTTAATACTGTCATATTCCCTGTAAGAAGAGCCCCTGATTAGTTGGACAGACGGATTTATCACAGGTGCTGTCGATATTTTTATCGCATCGTATCCGTGTAAATCACTCTGATCGTTGCTGATCGCAAGCATATCTGCATCAAGTCGATCTTTGGCCCCTACAGCCAGTCTTGTTCCTGCCCCACCTAACCCAATAATTAAGATCGGTTCTTTTATCTGAAAACTCATTTTCAGTTCCTTTATCATCATTTAGATAAAAAACCTTCTACATCATTTTAATCCAATCGTCAATCTAAAAAATTTAGCTTGTCACCTTTCCAAGTAAACTGTTGGCTGTGACCTGATCTATACGGACCATATATGCTTGACCTATCTTTACTGGATCCTTCACAAAAACTGGTCTGTAGGCAAAGTTCCTTCCTTTGATTCCGCCATCGGTCTTTTCACCAAACAGCACTTTGCCCTGCCAACCTATCCATCGCTTGTTGTTCTCAAGTGCAATTCTACTTGTAACTTCAAACACTTTCTTACTTCTCCTTTTTATCTCCGCCGCGTCTATCTGCTCCCAAGAGGCAGCCTCAGTACCTGGTCTTGCACTGTATTTTGAAAGATTGACTACATCTGGTCTGGCCTGCTCAATCAATCTTATAGTCTCCTCAAAGTCATTCCGTGTCTCTGAGGGGAATCCCACTATGATGTCGGTGGAAATTGTAAAGTCCCCAAATTTGTCTCTTGCCGTTCTAGCCGTTTTCAGGAATGTCTCTACCGTGTGGCCCCTCTTCATGTCGTGTAGCACCTTGTCACTTCCACTCTGCACAGGAATGTGGAGAAATTTGTATACCTTGGGACTTGAATATGATTCCACTAGCCTCTCTCTTATCTTCGGCATGTACATCGGGTTCATCATGCCTACCCTTATCTTAAAGTCTCCTGTAATTTGACTGACTGCATCTATCAGTTCTGGCAGATCCGTTCCGATGTCAAGACCATAACAGCCGTTATCAGTAGATGTCAGCCATATCTCCTTACAGCCATCATCTATTTCTGACTTTACCTGTCTTACAATGTCACCTGTTCTGTAACTGACTAGATCCTGTTTTGCAAGCTTTGTCTGGCAGAATGTGCACTCACTCAGGCAGCCACTGGCAATCTCGACAATGCCTATTGCTTTGTTCAGCCTGACTTTTGGCAGACCCACTTTGGTAGCATCTGTGTCATCAAGTGCCGCAATCCTTTCTCCCTTTAATGTCAAGTCTATCACCTGTAGCGTGCATCCTAGAGAGTTGGGACCCATTACACTTGCATTCCTAGCAAACTTTTCTACTGTTTTCAGCTCTGCTTTTGGCAGGCAACCTGCTACTACAAGTGGCTTTGTAGTTAGTGACTTTATTCGGTGAATCATCCTATTTGCCGTTGCGTCCTTTACAGAACATGTGACTATTATGTTGAGGTCAGACTTTGTGGAGCTGTCTACAAGCATATGCCCACCATTTGAGACAATCCCTGCAATCATTTCCGAGTCTGCAAAACTTGCCGAGCACCCATACGCCTCTACAAAAATTTTTGCCATATTCTTATCCAAACAACGCGTCGATTTCCATATCTGTCATGAGTTTCTTTGATACTGCCAATTGCCTGATAGTTTTTCCAGTCTTTAGTGATTCTTTGAACAGCTGGGCTGACTTTAGATATCCTATTTTTGGAGCAAGTAGTGTGACTATGACTGGACTTTTTTCTATATCTTTGTGTAGTTTGCTTATGTTTGCATCAATTCCGTCAATCAGATTTGCTGAAAATATAGGCAGGAAATTCTTAATCATATCAGTAGATTCCAGCATACATTTTAGCATGCCTGGCAACATTACGTTGAGCTCAAACTGTCCTGCTTGTGCGGCATGTGCCACAGCAGTATCGTTTCCAATTATACTAAAACAGATCATGTTCATGCATTCTGCCAGTGATGGGTTTACCTTACCTGGCATGATTGATGAACCTGCATGAACCGCTGGAATTTCAAGTTCAGACAATCCTGCAACCGGACCTGACGCCATCAATCTGATATCGTTTGCAATCTTGTTTATCTCAAGTGCCATGTTTCTCAGTGTACTTGACAGGTTCGCTACTGCAAACTTACTTTGTAGTGAATACTGCATATCTTTTTCAGGCCTTAATTGCAGCTTGGAAATTTTTGCCAGCTCTGCAACTGCGACCTTTCTGTAACCTCTAGGTGTGTTTGCACCTGAGCCTACCGCAGTGCCTCCTAGAGCAACTTTTTGCAGCTCTTTCTGTGCTTCCTTGATTTCCTTGTATGTTTTGTTTATCGCTATTGTATATGCTGCAAACTCACCACCCAAAGTTACTGGAATTGCATCCATCAGATGAGTTCTTCCAATTTTCTTAAATGATGCGAACTGTTTTGCCTTTTTTTTCAAAGATTTTTCTAGCATTTCTATTGCAGGAAGAACTTTTTCTAGGTTAAACAGAATTGCAACATGCATTGCAGTGGGATACGTGTCATTACTTGACTGAGACATGTTTACATGATCGTTTGGATGCAGATGTTGGTATTGTCCCTTCTTTTTACATAAAATTTCCAATGCTACGTTTGCAATAACTTCATTTGCATTCATGTTGAATGCAGTACCTGCACCAGAGTTTATCATATCTACAACAAACTGGTCAATATATTTTCCCGCAAGAATTTTATCACATGCAGATATGATGGCATTTCCACGTTTTGCGTCTATTGCTTTTGCTTTTATGTTGGCTATCGCAGCTGAGCGCTTTATCATTACAAATGCCCTGATCAAGTTTATGTGTGCCTTGTGGCCTGTTACATGGTACTGCATTATTGCTCTGCCTGTAAATGCACCATAATACGCATCAGAAGGAATTTTGACCTTTCCCAACGAATCCTCATCTAGTCTGTATTTCATGATGGGTTTAGTGTGCATTGCTTATTATTCATTCTTTTTCCGGGATCAGTTTTTCTCACCGGCCGCAGAAAGACAGCTGATATCTTTTACTAGATAATATACACATGTCTGTACAATGTTTTTGTTTTCTTTATGATGACTTTGACATCATCAAAAATAGGAATTATTATATAATGACCTAAATCCATTAAGGCAATGAACAAGCGTGTAAGTATGCTCTTTACTATTACGGCAGTAGCTGTAATTGGAGCAACCTTATTCGGAAGCACATATACACAAACGCAGATTACTGGACAATCTATTGATGCATCCAGCTTGAATGCTGATGTTTTAGAACAGATCCATCAAATGGGTGGCATCAATCTAGTGATGCCTGAAGCATTTGCAGCATATGACTGTGGTGATTTGGACTCTACAAACAGAACTGTACATGACTTTCAACTGACCGGTGAAAGCGTCGAGCTCCCACTAATGGGTGGAAAAACGTTTCATGCAATGACTTTTAGCGGCCAGGTTCCAGGACCAACATTGAGAGTCACGCAGGGCGACATTGTCAAAATGACACTCACAATTCCAGAGGATGAAGTTACCGGCCACGGCAATGACATGCACGCATCACAGATGTCTTCATCATACTTTGAATCTGTGAACCCTGGTGAAACAAGTCAGTACTGTTACATTGCAGAGTCAGCTGGTATATTCAAGTACCATTGTTCTGGTGTTAAACTAGTTGGCATGGATCAACACGTTCTTTCCGGCATGTATGGAATTGCAATCGTTGATCCTGCAAACGGTTACAAGAAACTAATGGTTGAGAAGACCAGTGGCAGTGGCGAGATAGACCGCAAGTTCTATGATGCAGATGCACTTGAATTCCAACTCCAGTACTCACAACTATACCTCACATCTGAAGGCAATTTTGATGCAGCAGCTATGTTCAAGCACCAAAATACAGCTACGGTTGTTAACGGAATGCAATTTGGTTATGTACCAAACATGGCCCATAACTTGCTTGTCAATGGAGATACAAACAAAAACATCTTTGTTGCACAACCGTGGAATGGACTAGATCTGAAACAATACCAGTCACAACTATTGTTCGTTGAAACCGACCAGCATGTAAGGCTCTTCATTGAAAATCAAGGCAACGAACCCGTATTCTTCCATATTGTAGGAGAAATACTGGATAGAGTAGTCCAAGGTAACAGAGTTCAATCTGCAGCAACTGAAACATGGTTGTTGGGTGGTTCACAAGGTATGATAGTTGATGTAGTTTTTGATGAGCCAGGTGCATATGCTGCAGTAAATCATGACTATGCAGCAATCTATACTGGTGCAGCTACGGTGTTTGTAGCTGGTGATCCATTCGGCCTGAATCCTGTTCTGGTAGAGAAAGGTATACTTGAAGCACCAGTAGCATCATATGCATATGCACTGGGTAATCCTAGTGATGCCGTACCACCAATGGGCATGAATAGTATCGCACATCCTGCAATCAACATTCATGGTCTGTATACTGACGAAGTAGCTTCTGAAATGCAAGAACAAGGTATGATTGCTCTGTGGGAAGTAATTCCACAGGTAGCCGAAGCCTTATCTTAAAATTTTTTCACATCTTTTTTTTGTTTTTAATGAATTATATTCTGTGTGTGTGCTGGCATTGTTGTGCCTTTCGATGATTCAGTCTTGATTTGTGACGAGGTAGATCCTGTACTCAATAAAATTCTTAGCGAAAATGGTCTTCATGTATCATACGAACCAGAAATTACACCCGGCCAGATTTTAGAAAAAATCCAGAATTATAATATTGTTATAGTTAGAAGCAGAACTAGAATTACTCGTGAGATTATTGAAAAAGCTGATCAATGCAAAATAATTGCACGCGTGGGTGTAGGACTTGACAATGTTGATTTGGAGGCGGCCAAATCAAAGGGCATTCGTGTGATAAACGCCGTTGAGGGTGCCATGAATGCAGTTGCGGAACTAGTTTTGGGATTTATGTTGTCACTTGCAAGGCAAACCACACACGGGGACAGGGAAATTCGGAACAACCGATGGCTAAAAAAAGAACTCAAGGGAACTGAACTTAGAGGCAAATATCTTGGAATCATTGGCTTGGGTAATATTGGAAAACGCTTAGGTAGACTTGCTCGTGCCCTGAACATGAACATTATAGGATATGACGTGATTCTAATTGATGAGGAATTCTCACAGGAAGTGGGTTTGATGAAAGCCGATTTGGATACGTTATTGCAAAGCTCTGACTATATATCAATTCATGTACCTTTACTGGATTCAACATATCATATGATTGACTCGCAGAAAATATCTATGATGAAAAATACTGCAAAATTAATAAACACTTCTAGGGGTGGAATAGTTGACGAGAATGCACTTTATGATGCACTCAAAAATGGTACGCTGGCCGGTGCAGCACTTGATGTATTTGAGCAAGAACCTGCTCTTGGTACAAAACTGGCCGAACTTGATAATGTAATACTTACGCCCCATATTGGTGCCCAAACTAAAGAAGCTCAAGTGCTTGCTGCAAACGTGATTGGTGAGAAAATTATCCAGATCCTCCGTGGCGTGATATGACATCTATAGCGACGCTTATAGGCTAACACAACAAAAAAAGC
Organism: uncultured Nitrosopumilaceae archaeon; assembly: GCA_964538885.1. Taxonomy (GTDB): domain Archaea; phylum Thermoproteota; class Nitrososphaeria; order Nitrososphaerales; family Nitrosopumilaceae; genus JAPOPJ01. Next base: position 12,394 of record CAZIHR010000084.1, on the reverse strand, counting down.
TTGACTGATATGTGATGAAATACCATCTAAGTGTTTTTAACGTTGGTTGGTGGTTACCAATAGTGTTGAACAGACAAAATCTAATTAGCATGCAATTTGACAGAACGTGCAAAGCCTTGCCACTTCAAATATCTATTGTGTTGCTCATGGCTGTAATCATTTATCCACATTTTGCATATGCTGATAGTGGTTCTGTACAAGTCAACGAAGTCACTTTTGATATTGATTATGATGTTTTGGACATATCTGTTTTGGAGTTTGACACTGATATGCAGTGGCCTGCTTTGCTTGTTTCTGTTGATGCGCCTTCTTCTGGCACCTTGTCTATCACACTTGAAGATTCTCTTCTTAATTCCATTTATAGCAGTGTGGATGGGGATTTCGAAGTTTTACTTGATGGTGAATTCGGAACTTTTGAAGAGATGGAAACTACAACGACACATAGACTTTTGACAATCAATGTGTCTGCTGGAACTGAAGAAATCTTAATTGGCATTCCAAATCTTGATATGTCTTCACCTGATGACGTTTCCACTGATGAAACATCAACTGGAAATATTCAAGATCTGCTCCAATTGCTAAATCTTGATCTTGTGTCTGAAGATTCAAAAATACAAGATCCGACATCAGTTGAAGATCCAGGGACCGCCGAAGACGGTCTGGAATCGCCCGTAGAATCAGAACTAACTGAATCTATCAAAGAGAATGCCACAAATGTAGAAATGGATGAAGAAATGACATCGCCCTCTATAGACATGGAATCCACTGTGGATATGCAGGCAACTCAATGTGGTCCTGGTACTATATTGGAGGATGATATCTGTGTACTTTTAGATGCTACTAGTTCCGTACCCACAGAATCAGAATTATCTCCATCTGGATTGATGTCATCTGGTGGTCAACTTGTTTATGGAATTGTTGGAGCATTTATTGTTGCTGGTGGCATTGCAGCTGTACTTGGTTTGATATCTAAGGCCCGTAAAAACTCCAACACATCTTAGCACTCAAAATCTCCCCCATTCATAATTTCATCAAAATCATATCCTGTGTACTGAGAGCTTGCAGTATATGGAATAAAGCCTAAGATTGGAGTGTCTGTAGTAACTATTACATACATCTTGGTTGGATCTAGCCTGATGTCTCCTCCATCAAACTGAAAATCCAACGTCATAAACACATGTTGTGACATTATGAATTCGTCTGACACAAATCTACCATGTTGGGTTGTCGATGATGAGGGGTCTGTGCTTATCGAGTCCACATTGAATGTGCCAAGACTGTTGGAATCATAAAACAAGTCCACTCGAAAATTTTTGATAGCTGCCCATACTTGAGTAGGATTACAAAATATTACATCGCCACCATTTGACATTGCAAAAAAACTAAATTCTTTAGAGTCATTCCATCTATATTGTAGCTGTTCGGCAGCATAAATATTCAATCCTGAATACACAAATGGCGCGGCTATCACCACTATTGCTATTCCTGTAATTATTGTATGCTTGTTCATTTCTCATTTTGGTGCTTAATGCTGTCTATAAATTATTTAATCTCAAAACTTTACATCCCTAATCAATACTTGAATTACATCTTGACTATCAAACTATGTGATATTTTTTGAAATTGTATGTACATTAGCTGAATGAATATAATTTGTATATACTTGACAGCATTTTACTGATTTTTCAACTTTTCACGTATCAGACCCGTTTTGTGAGGTTACTGTAATGATCTCCTCTTGCATCAAGTATTCTAGTGCGCCAGCAAACATATCATCAGAAATTTCTTCTTGAATCCACCAATATGCAATACCTTTTACCCATGATGGTATATTCACTTCACCTATGTTTTGCTCTGTGATCTGAAATGGTATATTTACAATTTCTTTATCCACATATCTGTCAATTGCATCAATCATTAATCCGTCTGATAATGTACCTCCAATCCAATTTACAATGATTGTTTTTATAATACCTGGTATGCATTTCTTTCCAGAATCTACCAAGGTAAATTCTGTACTAGTTTGTTCTCCTGCATATTTTATATCTATTAAATATACTCCAAGTGGAAATATTTCCTTACTGAATGCTATTTGCGATGAGACGGGGGTTTCGTGACCTGTAATTTCTATTGGCACTGCACTGCTTTTCTTACCCATCTCATCTATTATGTGTATTATGGCATGCTCCTCTACTATTTCAGATACTTTGATCGTGTAAAAGAGCTTTTCACAGTAGCTATATGTGGTCTGTTCCATGACAATTTCTACTGTGGGTGATGCATGTGCCACATGTACAAGTCCTAATGCGATAATTGCTGTTGCCAGCATATATGTTACTCTCATCCTCATTTTTGCTTATACTGCATTATAAAAATCTCGATGAGCATTTGAAACAATTATGTGTGATTATAGTAAAGAGAAAAAGTTCAATTTGCATACATGTTGAATAGTATGTTGTTCCTTTTTTGTAAAATAATCATTCTTTCGATTTAGTTATTAAAGGGATTATGTTAGTTTCATCATGCCTAGCTTGCAAGACAGGTCTTGGATCAGACTCTGGAAAGAAAATGCTCCTGAATTGCGTGAACGCGTTGTTGGGTGGCGTAAGCAACATGCGATAATTAGGCTAGATAAACCAAGTCGCATACATAGGGCACGAAGGCTTGGTTATAAGGCAAAACAAGGAATCATCGTGGTCAGATCACGAGTTGGTACGGGTGGTATGAGAAAACAGAGGCCCACCGGTGGTAGACGGCCCAAGCATTTGGGAGTAACACGAATCAAGGCAGACGACAACATGAAAGATGTGGCAGAGAGACGAGCCATGGAAAGATATCCCAATATGACACTTTTGGGTTCTTACTTTATCTATAAAGATGGAATGCATTACTGGTTTGAGATCATCATGGCCGATCCAGCGCATCCTCGAATAGCACAAGACAAAGAACTCAAAAAACGATTTGCGCCTGTTGCATAAGCAGATCACCTTTCTGCCATTTTTATTGTTGCTGTTTCTACCAGCAAATATCACATATGGACAAACGTTTTCAGACAGGACAGGCTTGGTGTATAATTTGGATGTTGAGGCTGATGGTCTTACTTATACCGTGCAAATTGTGTCAAATTTTGACATCTTGGATCATTCCTTTGATGTGGATCAAAAAAGTCTGACGTTACATATCTTTAGCAGTCTTGAAAATAATCTGGGTGAAGTAATAATTCCTCTAGATCTCTTGGAAGGAGACCTTGTAGTTACCTTGGATGATATGATATTGCCTATAGATCTCCGCTCCAATGACAGAATATCGTTTCTTACACTCAACTTTACGGGATCAGGAACACATCAAATTGATATATCTGATGATGCCAATCTTGATTTTACTCAAAATTATGACATCCCGTTTATGGAACCACAAAATGGTGGTGGATGCCTTATTGCTACTTCTGCATATGGTTCAGAGCTTGCACTCCAAATACAGATGCTACGCGAAATTCGTGATAACCAGATTATAAATACGGAAATAGGCGCTGCATTCATGGACGTGTTTGGTCACATATACTACTCATTCTCCCCCCATATGGCTGACTATCAGAGAGAGAATTTTCTCTTCAACGAGGCAGTAAGACTGATAATTACCCCGCTTGTGACCTCACTTGGAATAATGTCTTTGGCAGATTCTGAATACAAAGTATTAATTTATGGAATTCTAGTGATGTTGCTCAACGCAGGCATATATATCGCCGCGCCTCTGTCAGCTTTTGTATATGTGAGACGATTAGCTACTCACCTGCAAGCTTTATGACTTTGGATTCCAAGTTTCCCAACTGGCCAAATGACACATCTCGTAGTATTCCTTTTCTGTCAACAAGTATGGTAGATGGCGTACCTCTTAATGCAAATTTTTCGAACGTTTCTGCAGAATATTCTTTTGATTTTAGATGATCTTTGACTCTCTGGATGATCTGCATTTTGTATTCCTCTGGCTGTGAGTCAAATTCTGGAATTTGCTGATAGATAAATTGCATGATCATCTCCTGACTTGCTTCACCAGCGTTTTTTGTCAGCTTGTCCATGCCAAGTGGGAATGGTATATTGTAGGAGAGTTTGTTTCCTTCTTTTAGTTGTCCATACATTGACAATGCGTTCCTTGTCTCTCCAATTACCTCGCCGGTCTCTGCTAGCATCTTGAGGTTTTCTAGTGTGTTTTTGTCAAAATCCTCAAACGCCGTGGCAATTCCAAGTACCCTTACACCGTCATTCATGTACTTGTTGTATATGTCGATTGCCTCTGGAATGGCATGCATAAAGCAACCGGGACAGTTGACTTGGAACACCTCCACTAGCACCACACGATCTTTTTCCATATCAATATTGGTTGGAGCACCTTGTATCCATTCGGAGATGCCCAAGTTTGGTGCCTTTTGTCCTATAACTGCACTCATCACACCTACTTGATATTTTTCTATTAAATACATACCTGTATTTTCCAATTCCACCAGTAAAGTAACCTAATATATGACACCTGAAATCTCAAAACCAAATGCAAGCAGTAACTGAAGATCGACTGTACCTCTTTGCCGAGATGGAGAAACGATACGAACAAAAGGACACCGCATACTTTGTCAAACTGTTGGATCATCCTGATTATGTAGTTAGAGCTAGGGCTACCTGCATATTAGTAGACTTTGGAGGTGCGGATAAAATCCCGCATATTGCTAAGGTGCTAAAAAATGACGACAATGAATTGGTCAGACATGAGGCGGCGTTCTCACTGGGACAAATGTGCCATCCGTCTTCCGTACAGCCGTTAACTGAAGCAACACTAAATGATCCAAGTATGTTTGTAAGACATGAAGCTGCAATTGCTTTGGGTGTGGTGGGCAGCAAGGAAGCAAAGGCAATTCTGGAAAAGGCACTAGGTGATCCGGACAAGCCGGTGGCAGAATCTGCCGTAGTTGCACTCTCAAATATCGCATTTATGGAAAAATTATGCAAGAATGCAAAGTTTGCAAAGCTGACTGGTGGATGAGATGAATTTTGCATTTGGTGTTATTGCAGCTGTGGGGATCCTCATAGCAATTAGCTTGGGTATGATTGCAGCAGATCCCACTCACGTCCCACGTCCCTATACGGTGGAAGATACAGTATCTGTCGATGTGCCAGAATTGCCTGTTGCATTACCGACGGTATCCTTGCCTGAAGGTACTGGTGTACCGGGATGCGAATCCACCAATGAATGCTTTATACCATACAATCTATCTGTTAATGTGGGAGATACGGTCACATGGACCAACGATGACACTGTAACACATACAGTGACAAGCGGAATGCTGGAAATGGGCCATGATGGTATATTTGATTCTGGTTTATTTCCGGCAGGTGCAGAATTCACCTTTATGTTTGAGAAATCTGGTGAGTATGACTACTTTTGCCTAGTCCACCCGTGGATGACCGGCAAAGTAACCGTCATTTAGGTTGTATATGTATTGTCAATTTCTAATTAGTGTGGTGAAATTGTATATGGCATATATTATGGTGTCATTTTTGCTAAATTCTCTGACACCTTGGATGTTCCATCATACTTTGATATCTCAAACATGTTGTCCACATGAGCTTCTAGCTCCTTTTCATGGGAGACGAGTATAATTTGTTCTGATCTCAATTCATCTAAGAGCTCACGCATCTTTCCAAGCTGACTCTTTGAGAATCCGTCAGTTGGCTCATCTAGTATAAGCAAGTTTGACTTCATGGACTCTGTTTCTTTTCTAACTAGGGAGTTTAATGTCAATCTATAGGCAAGAGCAACACTTGTCTTTTCTCCACCTGATAGGTATTTGACATCTTGATCATATCCGTCCTGCTTTACTATGGGCGTAAATTCTTCGTTGATGCTGGATTCTTTGGTGGGATCCTCTACTAATATTGAGTACCATCTGCTATATGTCTCATTGAAGTTTTGTAGTATTGAAAGAAGCACTTGTTTTTCTATATTGTATAACGCAGGGATGAAGAATTTTCTAATCCATTCTGCACATTCTGAAACTTTTGTGTGTCTCTCTTTCCATTTTTTGGATTTGGCAATTCTTTCATCGTTGCTTGATATGCGTTGATTCTCACTTGTCTTTCTCTCCTCATCCCGTGCTAGCAAGATTTTGGCCTTGGTGATGTCTTCCCTTATTGTATCAATTTGTGCCTTTTTTTCTGTTATCTGCTCTTCCAAACCTTCAAACTTGTATGATACTTGTAATCTATTCAATTCTGCTTCATCATTCACAATCAACCCACGTTGTTCTTCAATTAATTCTTGATTTTTTTGAATCCTATCTGTAATTGCTTTTCTGCCCTCCTCTGCCTGTCTTCTCTGCTTTGTATAGTTCTCGTATTGGATTACCGCGTCCTTGGTTTGAGATATGGTCCTTATGGCTTCCTTACATCTATCTCCTTCGTATCTTTTCCCATCATACCATCCCCCCAATTTAGCAATCTTGTTCTCGATCTCACTTGATTCTGCCTTTTTTGATTCTAATCTTTCAACATTTACAATATTTTTTTTGATTTTATCTATTTTGGTATTGCATTCATCTATTTTAGATATAGTTTCTTTTAATTCATCATCGGCCCTTTCAAGCGAATCTGTAGTGACCTTGATCTTTGTTTCTAATTGGCTTGTTTGTTGTTGCTTTTTGTCCATTAGTTCTTGGCGTGGCTCTCCTTCAAATCTTTGGCCGCATGTGGGGCATTCTTTTCCAAGTTGTTGCAAATTGATGATCTCACCTTCCACTATTTTCTTCTGTGCACGTTCCTCACTTTGCTGCCTCATGAGATTCTCTCTTTTGTCTTTTAGCTCCTCACGTCTTTCATTTAATGTATTGACGTCCAATTGTAGTTCCTCCAAATTATTTGCCAAATATTTGCTATTGGGTGCTATCTCTCCTAGACTCTCACTCAATTCGGCAATTTCTCTTATCACGTTACTTTTTTCTCCTCCGAGTCTGTTCCATTCGGCATCTGCATTTTGAAATTTTTCAAGATCAAAGTCCAGTTCTTGAACAGTCTTTGTGATATTGGGTTTTTCTATCTCTTCTAGCTTTTCTAGCAGTGTCTCATTTCGTTTCAGCTCTACGTTGCATTCTGCTGAATCTTCTTCAATTCTTTTTTCTTGTTTTCTTGCATCGCTTATCTTTCTCTTTACTGCATCTATCTTATATTCGGTCTCAACTCTCTGCCTGTCCTTTTCTTGTAACTCATCCATCTTTGTAGTGGCCTCTGATTCTGATTGTTTGTCCATCTCCAGCTTCTTTGAGGCATTTATGATGGATACATTCAGAGCAGCGATATTGTCTTTTGATTCTTCATTTTCTTTCTCCAGTTTAGGTATATCTTCAAATCTACCTTCAAACGTTCCAAGTATGAATGTGATTTCTTGGAGTAGTACTTGCGCATTTGACGCTGCTATGTTGTACTCTTCTATTCCAAAAGCTCTGCGGATGGTCTCTAGGCGCATTTTGGAATCTGACAGCACATCTTTCATGGCTTCTTGGGGTGTAAATACTGCATATCTGAAGATCCTACTTCCTGCATTTGCTTCTTCGGGTTCGTTGAATTTGAGTATCTGGAGGATCCTCTGCTTCATCTCAGTAGCAGACAATGTCTCTTTTTCTCCCTCGACTTTTAGCCACGATTCATTTGCTTTCTGCGTTATTTTAGATTCCTTCTTGATCAACGTCCTTTTAATCTCATACTTTATTTTGTCTACTGAAAATCTTAATTCGACATATCCTGAATCTGCCTTTTTTGCTACTAGAGATTCCATCTTTTGGGATCCCGATCCAAACAATGCAAACTCTATTGACATCAAAATTGTGGATTTACCTGATCCTATATCTCCCACAAACAGCGATATTCCTTTGGGAAATTTAATCTCCTCATGACTATAACTCCTGATGTTATCTAGTATGATCGAGTCAAGAATCATCTTTGTCAATCTCCAGCGATGCTAGGGCACCATCATTGATCCTCGTGGTGTACTCGTTGGACTTTTCGTTGGCAAGCTTGGGCTGTCTTAACATGTGGAGCAGTCTCTTTCCCAACATGACTCCCTCATCACCAAGTAGTCTTTTCTGTGAAGACCGTACTTGGCCGATATTCTCTCTGAATATGTTTGTCTCTATCTCATTTTTGTTTTCTCCTCTTGCCTCTGTAATGGAATATTCCATTGATGTAAGTTGATTTCTAGATATGCTCACTTCAAGCGCGCCGAGCCCCATCAGTTTCTCTTTCACGTCTGTCACCTTTACGTCCGAAGTTTTTCCAGTTGTCATCTCTCCTCCAATCTTTATAATTACTATCTTTTGTGCGGGATCTATATTGTCTGCCTTTTCCTGTAATTCTTGGTTTACTGATTCGGAATTGCGGTTGTTTGCGTCAATCTTAATCATCTCATATTGAGTATTACTTACCTGTATCAATTCTACAGTCTTTACGGTATCCTCAAATTCAACTAGTACGAATCCTCTTTGCTGGCCCTTGGCATTCTCTTCAAAGTCTGAATGAAATCCAGCAAACGGAGTGCCCGAATACACCACATGAGGATAATCTGGAAATTTTTGATGGTTGAATTTGTGCATGTGGCCCCCTGCATAGTATGCAAATCCTTTTGGAAGCAACGAGAGTGGCATGTTTTCACCCTCTGTATCGTGCTCTGTTCTCATGTCTGAAATGCTACCATGAAACAAAAATATCTTGAAACCGGGTTCGGATTCTAGTTTTTGCCTATCTAATCTCTCGTACCATTCACGATCATTTCCAACTTTGAGTCCCGATAGACCTGCAAGCTTGACACCTGTCTTTTTATCTGTTATAAAATCAAGTGAAATTATTCCCTCTTCGCTGCTAGTTGCCAGTGTTACCTTGGTGATGTAACCCACTTCTGCTAGCAAGTCAATTACCGAGTTTGAAACCGGTGAAAAGTCATGACTTCCATATACAACATAGGCTGGAATTCCTGCTTCGTGTAGTTTACGAAATCCAGCAAAGGCAAATTTTTGCACCCGCATTTCAGGAATGTTCACATGAAACATGTCTCCTGGTATCAACACGAAATCTACCTTGCGTTCGACACACTGCTTTAACGCCTCCTCAAAAGTTTCCTGTTCTATTTTCTGTAGGTTCTCATTCTTTTGAAATCCTAGATGTATGTCTGCAAGGTGCACAAATTTCATTAAAACACCTTTATCTTTCCTGTATGCATATCCTCCTGTGGTCTTGCTTTTATCACATCTTCAAATAATGGTATCTTGATCGGCATTGCAAATGGGACAAAAATACTTGTAATTATCGCCTCACCTCTGTCAAGGCTTGCAATGTTTTTGTCGTCTTCAGAAAGATCCTGTGATGCAGATGCAATTATTGCTTCGCGCTCTTGCTTCATTTCGTTTCCTAGAATTATCTTTGTGTTCATATTTGCCAAAATTGTCTTGGGAATGACACTGCTTAACTGAGTAATTGCAGTAAGGCCTACTTTGAATTTCCTGCCCTCCTTTGCAATAGTTGCGTAAATATTATCGTTTTTTGAGGTGAGTACATCTTCGCCGATCACACGCGGTGCCTCTTCAATCACTATGGTGACTACGGGTTTTCTGTCAAGATCACCTATGGCTTTGGCATTCTTGTATCTTTCTAATAATGCAGATGCAATGATGTTACCTACTAGCAGCTCTGCTTCATCTCCAAGTCTAGATGTATCCAACACCACAACTTTTCCATGCTCTATATCCTTGACAATGTCGTTTACCGTGTTTATGCCTCTTGTATCAGAATCAAATACATCGTGCCGTGAAATTACACGTCCGTCTTCATCTACCTCTAGACCAAGAGTCAGACGCAGTTTCCTTTGAACTACAATCTGTGTGGATGCTGCCGTCTCTGCTCTATTCTTACTGTCTCCGTCCATTGCAGTCACGTTTGGATCAGCTAGCATAATGTTTGCAATCCAGTCCTTCCCATGTCTTCTTTCTGCTATCCTGATTGCTTGGAATTGAGCATCAGAAAAGTCAACAATTCCCTCAAAGTGGTATGGCTGAATCGATTTTAAATTAATAGTTAGTCTGTTTGTACCCACTGGCGGATTTGCAGGGGTATAGTACACCAAGTTGTTTCTTGCCTTTGGGTGATTTTTGAGTCCAGGTACAGTCCGCCCAAAATACTCATCATGTGCATCCAGTACAAGTGCACCAACATTATTGGTATCAAGTACATGCCACAGAATCGTCTTGACTAAATTTGACTTTCCTCGGCCTGTTGTTGCCGGTATAAGTACATGGTGTGAGAACACCTCTTGAGAGGGAAGCCATACCTCTGCCTCTTTGATTACTTTGCTACCACTACGTATGTGGCCTACAAATATTTGGTCGTTTTCCTTTTGTAGAAATTTTAGATCGTCGCGAGATATCAGTCTTAGCTTGTTGAAAAATGATGGAAGTGATTTGGGAATCTTTACATCTCCATTCTCTCTGTATATTCGTGCAAGTGGTTTGATCCTAGCTAGTACATAATTTACAAATTCTGGCTCGTAGAATTGTGCATCTGATACACCTTGCTCTAAATTAACCCCTGACATCATCTGTTGCATTCTATCTTGTATTTGTGAACCATATTCCAATGCAAACACCTGCAATACCAGATATGATCCATTTTCTTCTGATACCATTAGATCCCCTACCTCCAAATTTGTGCCTGATTTTTGACGAACTATAATGTCTCCAAACTTTCCTCCTACCACTTGCCCTACAACTAGAACTTCTTCCATCAGCTAGTTACCTCATTTAGAATATCATGTGTATTTAGACTGAAATTATATCTTTGGAATTTTCTCAATTCTGATTTTTTGAGCATCTCGGTTTGGACAAGTCCTTTGTACATACCCACCTCGTCTAGTCGCACTTGGGCAAATCTGTCTGCATCTATCGCACCATATGGATATCCTATCATGGACATATCATGTGAATTTGCCATCAAGCTGGACATTACGGAATTTATTTCATCATCTTTCATATTTTTAAATTGTTCACGTAGGATCTCAAATCTGAATACATGTGGCGACTTTTCATGAAATTTTACAGCAAGCATAAAACCGCGATCATCTGCGGATACTTCCTCAGCTACTCTAATATACCATTTACCAAATGAAATACTCTCCGCAATCTCCTCAATCCGTGCTAGTAGTGGATCTCCAGACTCTGTGACAAGCCCGCTTGTCTTTGCCAATCCGCATACGATGATTCCTTTTTTCATTGCCGTATCATATACCTTGTTTGCATATTTTATCTCATTTTTGTAACTAGTTTGTAGTGATCCGTCCATGACGATTATATCATCTGCCTCCAACTCGTTTTCTATAACACGTAGTGCCATCTGCCATTCTGCAAATTTCCTACCCATTGTGTTGATTCCTGATCCGTGCAAGATAAACGTGCTTTCAGTTTGAGATGTCAGATCTGCTTCTAACGGTAGAAAGTATCTGTCTTTGTCATTATGTGTTCTAAGATGCGTTTTGTATGTTATCTTCTTCTTTTCACCGTCTATATTCACATTTGTTGTCACAAAAGCATAGAATTGAATTCTTGACTTTGACTTTGGTTTGATTCTGTTTCGACCCTGAAATATTGAAAAATATGTCCTGTTTATCGTGATCAAAAAGTTAGGTGATTCGTAAAGTAGACCATCCCCTCCATCTACAAACGCGACTCTGCGCGGCGTTTTTACTGTAGTAATCTCCACAAATTCAGATGGCTTTATCTCGAACTGCTTTCCGGTACCGTTGTTTAGTATAACATCAGAATGCTCATTTTGTGTCAGATGTATGCCCAGCTCCTCAATCAAATCTTTTATGGGTTCGTCAGTCATGAGATTTTACGATACTATCAGGTATGATATGATGTTTTCTTAGTGTAATTATATGACTAATGGTCAACGTATTTTCCATCCTAAGAAGCTGGATTGAGTGATGTGTATAGGAACTCTTACAAAAAAACATGATACGACAAGTGATATTGTGTGTAGTTTAGATCTAGGTTTGATTTGATAGTTGGTGTGCTGGTACAGGCATTGTGGTAAATAGTGGATCGCTTTTTGTAGAAGTGATCCTGAATTATTTGCCACATCTAGAATTTGGCGCGTCTTGACAGGATCTATGAACACATTTTGCCTAATTGGATCCGCTGATTGTATATGCGATGAAGGAGACTGTGCTCTAATAGAGTCGTGAAATAGAAACAAACAGATTACCCTTCTGGCCCAGAAAGTACATGAAGATGCCGCAGGTGATCAGAATTAGAGCAATGATTATCTATACTGCAATTGCATCAGCTGCAGTACTTGCACTGGTAGGTTCA
>CAZIHR010000083.1:0-10061 GCA_964538885.1 uncultured Nitrosopumilaceae archaeon | reverse complement strand
GCGTCAGCTATAAATCTTATCAATGTGTACTAGGCATGGAACGAAAGCGAATCACGACAGATTACAATAAAACGGCGGGATGGTTAACATAGGTGCATTTTTACTGAGTTATTTTATTCTGAGGCACATTTGGGTTAACTGTTTAACGGTGGGCGCTGGCAATATGATAGATCCAGCAACCGTAACAGCAGCAACGACGATATAAACTGTAGTGGCTAGCTAGTCAGACCATGTGCAGACATAGACCTGATGCTCTCGCGGGATTATCGATTCGTTGCAAGCCTACCTGATGGACGCATCATAGTCGAGCGGCCCTCGCGGCCACAATCACAGCGACGACTAACGTAGACGCTACTGCAGCAACAACGCCATCCACACAACAACGCACAGGAAGGATTAAGATCCAAAGTGGAAGTGGACCGGGAGGGAGTTGAACCCACGACCATTGCGGGAGTATCCTCCTTACGCAGTGTGAGTGCGTCATCCTAACCAACTAGACTACCGGTCCACTGTAATTATATCTTGAGGAGTTTTTGTATCTTTAGTATTGGCAAACTATACCATTCCACAATTGTAGTATGATCTATTTTTTGACTCCTAGATTTCTGTTCTTGAGTCTAAGATATGGATTTCTGCATTTTCTACATCTGGTAGCTTGGATGTCGTTTCTGCACCCGCAGTTAAAACATATCTTCATTGCGAGTCTTGCGGTCTGCGCTATTCTCTTCTTTTCTGGATCAGTTACAGGCATGAGCTATTTTGAATTTGCCTCTCTTTTATTCTAATCGGATTTTACCATCTTGCCTGCAAGTAAAACCGGTACCTCATCTGGCCGTTTTGCAACAGGAATATTTGCCTTGTTGAACATAGCTACTTTGGACTCGGCAGAGCCGTACGTCCCCATAACTATTGCCCCTGCATGGCCCATTCTCTTCTCCTTGGGAGCGGCCCTGCCTGCAATATATGCCACTGTCGGTTTTGCGAATCCTGAATCGATGATTTTCTGGGCAAGGATCTCCTCTGAATCACCACCTATCTCACCTACTGCAACCAAGCCCTGCAAGTCTGGAATGTCTTTTATCATGTCAAATGCATCAACAAGTCTTGTTCCATTTATTGGGTCTCCTCCTATTCCTATGGTAATTACTTGGCCGAATCCCGCATTGGTAAGCGCATCGGCAATCTCATAGAGCAGTGTGCCGCTCTTTGATAATAGTGCAACCTTTCCTGCTTTGAACGGTGTGGGTGGCATTATACCTATCTTGATCACTTCTGGAATCATGATTCCAGGCGTGTTCGGACCGATAACTATTGCATCCTTTTGCTTTGCTAACTCAAGTACCTTCATGGTGTCCCTTACCGGCACATGTTCTGGAATTGCCACTAGCAGCTTGATGCCTGCATGTAGTGCCTCTTGTGCAGCATTTATGAAAAATTTGGCAGGAACAAATACAGCTGAAATCTTGGCCCCCGTCGCATCAACTGCATCTTGCATGGTATCATATATGGGAATTGTTTCATCAAACTTTTGACCGCCCTTTCCCGGAGTCACCCCAGCTACAATGTTGGTGCCATACTTTATCATATTTCTTGTATGTAGTGAGCCGTATGCTCCAGTTATTCCTTGAATAATTACGCCTTTTTTCTTATAATTGCTATCTTGTGGATTGCCTCTTAGAAGCTCAAATATGTCTGTCATGTCTTTACTCCCATCACAGCGGCATTGATTGCCTCTTCCACCGAATCTGAGATTTGTGTTCTAGATCCTATTAGCATCTCCTTTGCCTTGTCTGATTCTGTTCCTTTGAGTCTTGCAAAGACTGGAACATCAAGCACATCATCAGAATATGCTCTCAAGAATGCTTCTGCCACTACTGTGGTCTTTACTATTCCACCATACAGGTTTACTAGTATGCTTTTTACTCCCGACATCTTGCCAATAAGTCCAAGTGCCTCATATACTGAATCCGTAGTTGCTCCACCTCCTACATCAAGAAAACAAGCAGGCTTGCCACCATTGTCTGCTAGCATGTCTAGTGTGGACATTACCAGTCCTGCACCATTACCAACCACTGCAATGTTCCCATCAAGCTCAACTAACGAGAAACCACTCTTTTCGGCCATTTCTTCTGTCTCTGATTTTTCCCTGTATTTTTGCATCTCTTCATGTCTAAAGTTACTGTTGTCATCTGTAACGAATTTACCATCAAGTGCAATGAGGGTGCCATTCTGAATTATTGCAAGTGGATTAATCTCTGCAAGCTCTGCTTCTTTCTCAACTGCAAGTTTTGAGAGTCTCTGCAAGATATCCGCAAAACCTTGCGCTGTCTCTCCCTCAAGTCCCATCTCTGAAGCTACTTGTACTGCCATTTCTATACTGACATCGCCTAGACCGACCTCTTTGATTATCTGATTCTTTACTGATTCAATTTCTACTCCGCCTTCAGGGGACGCAATTATTGTATAGCACCTTTTGGATCTGTTTAAAAACAGTGACAGGTACAACTCTTTTTTTATATCTGCCACCTTTTCAAGTAAGATTGCTCTTGCTTTTTCCCCCTTGATTGTGAGGCTCGACACCTGTGGGAATTTTAACTCCAACTCATCGGCGTTTTTGCATATTTGAATTCCACCAGCTTTGCCCCTGCCTCCCACGGGAACCTGTATCTTGATGACAAGTGGATATCCAAGATTCTTTGCATGCTCCCTTGCTTCCTCAATAGTTGTACATGACTTGCTTGGTAGCAGATTTATTCCATACTCTGCAAATAGTTCTTTTGCTTGAAATTCCAATAGTCGCATGCAAAAACCAAGACTTTTGGCATTTATTAATCATGGTGTGATTTTAACTGTTCTACCAAAAGATCAATCGTCTGTAGAAATCGATCGCGACTCTTCTTCAACAGTTCACGTGGGAATTCTTCTATAGAAAATATATGTTGTTGGTGGAAGCTTGGAACCAGCATTCCGCCTGATGTGACGACTTGCTCAATTATGTAATCGCGGGTCAGCGTACACACTACTTCTTCATAAGAGTTGTCCTCTTCTTCTAGTGTATGTCGGTACAGTATTATGGGCCGGTTTGTCATTGCAACTACTTCTGATCCCTTCTTTAGCAGATCAGCTAGATGTTTGATCTGCCAAGCATCAAGACTAATCTGTTTTACCACAATATCGTATTGTTGTTTTTCTATTTAACAGTAATAAAGTCAAATGTACGCCCAACAATCTGGTACTAGGCCATATCTAGCGCTCTGGAATGCTTTCTTGTGTGGGGTCTCTCTCCTGAATACTTGCGCCTCATGTGCCCTGATGGTCTCCCATAGATGAGCTCCAGAAACCACGATTCATGTTCAATCTCTTCTGATAGAATGTCCTTTGCAATGTCATATGTTGCAGGATCTTTACCCCGAGTCATGTTACAGATCTTATTCCAATTGACGATTGCTCCTTGCTCTGCCTTGAGGCATTTTTCGAGTATCTCTTTGTGGTCTGTAGGATTTGCTGGAAGCTGTAGGAATTCGCAGCCAGACATTTTGATGAACTCTGTTGCATCATTTGGCAACGTACCACCAAGCTGATAAATTCGCTCAATACAGGACTCAAAATGGCTCAGGTCCTCGAGTCTTGCATCTTCGATGATTCCCTTGAGCCCCTCACCTTCTAATCCAGTGCAATGCGCTCTGAGGTTGGTAAAGTAATAGTATGCGGTAAACTCTACTGCGGCATTTTTTACAAGCTCCCTTACAAGTTCATCTACATCCAATCCGTTTTGTTTTAGTACGTTGATTCCCACCACGTTGGGCGCATCTGAATTGGACATGTCATGATGTGGTATGATGGTGTAATAAAAGTTAGTGTATAGCAAAACTGTGTTTCCTAATTGCGCCCGTAGATGTCGTCTAGCTGAGTAATTCTTTGCGTCAGTCGGGTATTTTTCACATTGGGAGTCAAACGTACATGACACGATGTCCCATCGACGTTCAGAATGACGGGACAGAGATGTCAAGCACAAGGCATGCTTGCAGAATATGGATTTAAGCATGACGCGGCGACGCGGCCCGTCCGTTGGGGAGCAGACTGCCCGTGAGCCGGACACGCGGCGCCGCGGTGACCAAGACGGACAACAAAAAGTACGTCAAACGCGGCGCAAGTCTGATCATATAGTACGATCCGGAGTGGAAGGATGACGTAAGGCGCGCAGACGAGGGCAAGGTCGGCGCACCGTACCAGTACGCCGATACGCTCATCATGATGGCCGCTGGTATCGGGGTCGCGCCGGGGGTCCCGTACAGGCAGCTCCAGGGAATGGTTGGCAAAATGTTGCGCGGGTACGACACGCCAGCGTTCAGCCAGATGTACAGGAATTAATGTACAGGAATTTACAAGCGTCGCTATAGGTGCAAAGTCTAATGTACAATTACGCCATGTCATTTGATTCTTTGATTTTCCGTTGCAGATCCGCAAGCGTGTCATCAAATAGATCTTTGTGAGTTCTTGTGAGTACATATAGAATGTCAGAATTTACTATTATGCTGTCCAGCATTTCCAACGTATGAAGAAATTTGGTCGGCATGGGGGATGCGTGTCTTATTTTACCAAACTCTATTCTATAATGCGTCTTCTCGTGCAAGCTGTTCTTTGAGCTTTGAGTTAGCTCGTTCCAGCTTTACTATCTTGGCCTTGAGTTGTTTTTCCCTCACTTTCACACCGTGTTTATTATACTTGGCAATGGATCTTTTGATCGCGTTTTATTGATTTATTGCTAGATTGAATAGACCTAAGATTGCGATTACGCACAAGCTCTATGGTATCGTGATTTTTCTACTCTATTGATATCCTGATCTTCTGCCCGTCGATCTCAGCTTGCTTGTATCTGCCGTCTGTCTCCTCAAAGATGACTCTTTTTACCCGTACCAAAAATGCAAGCTCATCTAATTTGTCTTTGAGCATATCTTGTGATTCTTTATCAAGATCCAATATTGTTGCTGCATTCAAAATGTCTGTAGGGTTGTATCCGAGCTCCTTTCTTAGTGCCTGTAATCTCCTTGCAATATCCTTTACTAGTCCTTGTATTACCATCTCCTTATTCCTGATGGTTGATACAAACACCATGCAATCATCACGTCTTGCCACTTGATATTCTTGTGCCGCGTCAAAATCAATTGTAAAATCTTCTACATCTAACAGTATCTCTTCCCCTTTAATGTTCCAGCTGTACTGTGAGGTCTCCAGGAGAGATTCAAATATTTTGTCTTGGTTCGTCTCTGCAAATGCCGCAGCCAATATTCTCATATTTTGTTTTGCCTTGGGCCCCACCTTCTTTTGGTCCATCTCTATTGTGGGCACTATTGGAAGCCCCATCTTGCGCAGCTCATTTACCTGCCCGATACCATCATTGTCGCTGATCTCATATATGGAAATCTTTTCTACATTCATCTGTGCTTTTAATAGTGTGGACAGTTGTTCCAATTCTTTTTTCTTGCTTGTATCTATGCATATTAGTGCCTCTTGCAGTGGCCATCTTCTCTTGAGCTTGCCCTTCATTCTTGCAGCAGATGATACAGACACCACTTCCCTCATAATATCAAAGGATCTCTCTATCTGTTTATCTACTAGCTTGTTTTGGTATTGCGGCCAACTTTGATGCAATATTGCATCTTCTGCAAATACCGTCTTGTGTAGATACTCACTCGTGAATGGACAGAGCGGATGAATCAACACATCAAGTGTTCTCAGCACTTTGTTTAGTATGGCATATATTGCAAGCCTCCTGTCCCTCTTTGATTCGTCTTCATCCCAGAGCTCGGTCCTAGTCATTGGGATGTATATCTGACTCAAACTGTTTATTATGTAGTCATCAATTGCCCTTGCAGCTTCGTGGAATCTACACGTCTCGTTCTTTTCTGTTGTTTCTTGTACAAGTTTTTGTAGTTTTGAGAGTAACCACACATCTGGCATCGTTAACAGCTTGTTATCTTGTGCCCACTGTATGGTGTTGACACTATTGTCAAATTTGTCATATTCGCTGTTTTGCCTGAAATACAGGTGCAAGTTGTACAGCGTATTGATTACCTGATATGGTCTTGACATCAGCTCGTCCGTACTGAATCTTAGCGGCTCGATCGGACTTGACTTCCAGATAAAGTAGAAACGGATCAAATCTGCAGGATATTTTGCAAGCAGTTCTGCACCATCAATCACATTTCCCACACTCTTGCTCATCTTGCCTCCGTCCGCATCTAGTACGTGTCCCTGAAACAGAAATGATTTGTATGGGGGTGCCGGCTTTCCACTCAATATCACATTCTCAACAAGTAATGTATATGCCCACCCGCGAGTCTGATCTATACCTTCTGTCAAAAACGGTGCCGGTATACATCTTGAATATTCCTCATCAGTCAAAGAAGAGTATGGTGCAGAGCCACTATTATGCCACGTATCCAATACGTACTCTTCTCTTTTCGTGTTTGTGCTGCTGCAGTGCATACACCTCACTGTAATGTCGTCTATCCAGGGGCGATGGAGCTCAAAGTCAGGCCCATCTGGCAAGTTTGCCGCAGCATTTACAATATCCATTTTGGTAAAGAACCAACTCTGTTTGTTGCAGTCGCTGCACTTCCATACTGGCAGTGGACACCCCCAGAATCTTTCTCTTGAGATGCACCATGGATGCCTCTCCTTTACTATTCCAAGGAATCTGTTTTTTGGCTGCTCGAAAAAGTACTCTACTTTTGCCGCAGCATCTATTGTTTTGTCACCTAGCTTGTCCAACTTGTAGAACCACCCTTTCCTTGCAAGCCATACTATCGGGTGTTTGGATCTCCAACACAGCGGATACTTGTGTTTTATGGTGCCAATCTTCACAAGTGCATTTTTTGCTTGCAAGTCTTTGACTATATTGCGGTCTGCATCCCTGACAAAGAGCCCGCTATATCTTCCAGCATCATGCGTGAACTTTACCTCGTCATTTATGGGATTGAAAATAGCTACATTGCGTCTGTTTGCAACATTGATATCTTCTTCACCGTTTGCAGGGGAAAGATGTACTATTCCACTTCCAGTGGTGGCATCCACAAATTCTTCAGTTACTGCTACATGGAAATTCTCATATCTTGCATATTCTTTTAATTTGGGAATCAAGTCAAGTAGTGGGTGGATGTATTTTTTTCCCTCAAATTCGGATCCTCTCACACGTTTTTCTACTGTAAACTCTGTCAACTTTACCTCTGTTGCAAATTTCTCTAATCTTGTATCTCCTACAATCCACGTCTCCCCATTTACTTTGATGTATACATACTCTTCATCAGGGTGCAGCCCGATCATTGCATCTGTGACCAGCGTAAATGGCATAGTGGTCCAAACTATGAGAAACGAGTCTTCATCTCTGAGTT
This sequence comes from uncultured Nitrosopumilaceae archaeon, assembly GCA_964538885.1. Lineage (GTDB taxonomy): Archaea > Thermoproteota > Nitrososphaeria > Nitrososphaerales > Nitrosopumilaceae > JAPOPJ01. The sequence goes on along the minus strand of CAZIHR010000083.1, from coordinate 2,667 downwards.
TGACTTTATAGTATAGTGATGGATCTTTTACTTGTTCGTATCCCTGATTGACCTCTGCATGACTTAGCGATGTCTGGCAGTTTGGGCAGTAAGCTATTACGGTAAAGTCTTCTTCAAGTATGCAATTCTCTTGTGCTTTTTTTAATATCTGCCACTCTCTCTCAATGAATTTGTCATGGTACGTCCAGTATGCCTTGTGGTGGTTTAGTGATATGCCGAGCAGTTCGTCTGTTTTGATCCATTCGAGACTGAACTTTTCCACTAAACCTTTACACTCTTGGACCAATCTCTTAATGCCTATCTTTTGTATGACTTCGGATTTGCCTCCTGTTATGCCGAGCTCTTTTTCTGCTTGTAGTTCCACGGGGAGACCTTGGGTGTCCCAGCCACCATTAAAGATGACCTTTCTACCTTGAAGCGTGTTGAATCTGTACCATAAATCCTTGATGATTCTTCCGCGCAGGTGCCCTGCATGAGGGGTGCCATTCATGGTGGGGGGCCCTTCTATAAACATGATGATCTCTTGCTTGTCTGAGTCAAGCAACTGTTTTGTGTCTGTTGTACTTGTGTATCTTCTTACTTCATCTTCGATCTTTTTTGCGTCAAATTTTGCAAGTGGCTCCATATGTGCTGGTATATTTTTGCAGCATTATAAAGGCTAGAATCTACAAATGATATGCATGATTTTTAATGTGATAAATAATCACTATTTTGCCTGTGATGTGTCGTAGATATTATATTCAGTTACTATCCAGTTGATGGCCCTATCAGTATTTGTCTGCTGGATGTTTCTTACCATCTGTTTTTCCAAAAGGAGGGCAATTGATGGGGTATCGTACATTTCAAGATATCTGTCGTAGAATCCGAGCCCGTATCCGAGGCGTGCACCATTTGGTGCCATGCATATGGCTGGAACTAGCACCACATCAAGTGAGTCTTTTGTGGGACATCTGTCCTTTGGCTCCATTATGCCAAAACTGCCGCGCTCAAGATTTGCAAAGTCTGTGATCTCTTTGAATTCTATGTTGCCTTTTGTAACTTTGGGCAGACAGACATGTCTACCAGAACTGATCAACTCCTCAATTATATGTCTGGTTGGAATCTCACTTCCGATGGAGTAGTATATGCCAATATCTTTTGCATTATGGTATGCTTTTATCTCTTTGAGTCTATTTTGGATCTTTTCTGCTGCAATATTTAGCATGTCTTCAGATGTATTGTCTCTTCTTTCAAGCTGGATCCTTCTCAAGGATGCTTTTGTGTCATTTTTCAATGCTGTTTACCAGTGACGCGGCAGTAATTGTGTTTTTTAGCAACATTGCAACTGTCATCGGGCCTACTCCTCCCGGTACTGGTGTTGCAAATGATGCTTTTTGTATTATTTTGTCAAAATCGGCATCACCCACAAGCTTTCCGTCAAGTCTGGATATAGCTACGTCAATTACAACGGCATCTTTCTTTATCATGTCGGCTGTGAGGATGAATCTTGTTCTGTCTCCCACTGCTGTGATTATAATATCTGCATTCTTGCAAAATGCCACCAGATCCCTTGTCTTGGAGTGGCATGTGGTGACAGTTGAGTCTCTTTGTAGTAGCAGATGGTAAAGTGGTCTTCCTACCAGATTACTTCTGTTAATTAGTACGACATTTTTTCCCTGCATGTCTATTTTGTGATAGTCTAGTATCTCCATCACTCCTGATGGTGTGCATGCTACCAGTACTGCCTTTTTGAGGTGTAATAGTCCGGTATTGTGAGGTGTAAGACCATCTACATCCTTGAGGGGTGAAATTCTTGAAGTGACGGCAAACTCGTCTATATGATTGGGAAGTGGAATTTGTATCAAGATGCCATGTACAGTTTTGTCTTCGTTTAATTTGTCAACTACTGCACTTATCTGGTCTTGAGTGGCAGACGCGGCAAGTCTGTGATCTCTTGTCTCTATTCCTGCTTTCTTGCATGCTTTGTGTTTGTTTTTGATGTAGGTGGCAGACGCTTGATCATCCCCAACAAGAATAGTTGCAAGGCACGGGTTTGTACCTTGAGATTTTAGCTGGACTACTGCATGTGTCACCCTGTTTATAACAGACTTGGCAATTTCATTTCCGTCAATTTTAATGCCTACCATAATATCATATTGATCATGCCCGAGATATTAAATTCTTGTAAATTTGGTATCGTGTTGTAGAATATGAAAAACAGACCCACTAGTCACTGACATATAGTACATTTGTTGCACATGGGTCTGTAATAGTAAAAGCATATCATTCTTGTCGTATAATCAGTTAACCCAAATGTGCCACAAACCTTATCATTACGGAGGTGGTTTAGGCTCATGTATGGAAACTTGCCCATCTTGTAGATGGCATCTTGATATAATTGCGGGTTGTTTACCAATCTGATTGGTTTTGTTTTTAGACAAATCAAATCTTGTCAGTATTTCACTTGTTTTGTTTGTAGACATGATAACCACCCCGCCGTAGTTATTGTGATGGAACGACCCCCATACATGAATGGGTTCCGCGCCTTTGTGTTTGAATGGGGCAGTCCGAGCTGCTGTCTAAGTTGGCTTTATTTTATGATAGGTGCGTGCAGCTTTCGTTTCACCATACATCCGCAAGGAGGTGAAAGAAAGAAATCATTGGAATTGACATTGGAAAGAGAAAGTG
>CAZIHR010000082.1:0-7908 GCA_964538885.1 uncultured Nitrosopumilaceae archaeon | reverse complement strand
TGACGCATATCTGGATGGTCTTTTTGTGTACATCTAATCCAACATGTATATTTTCCATATACTGATATGATATTACTGGGATCTTTATCTTTCGGTCTGCCTCATCTTCTAATTTCCTTGATCGACGCATATGAGATTACCAACAAATGGCAGGAGGTATAGGCAGTGTAGTGGAGTCGGAGCATCACTGGATCTCAAGTTGTATGGGTTGGTTCAGGGAGGTATACAACAAACTTTCAAGATCTGCCATATTGTATAGACACATTCTATCTTGCCAATTAAATTAATGGCTGTTTGCTTTTTTCTAAAATTCTGAATAAATTTTCAGCAACATACAAGCTATACTATTATTCCATTACACGTATAACATACCATGAGCATTGCAGATCTGCACATCACATATCGTGAATATGATGAGGAGAAGGTGAGACAGGCACTTGATATGCTGTTTGTAGATAGAAAGAACGAGTTTCACGAGCTGGCAACAGTAGTACTCAATGGTTCTGAATATTACACGATGGATGACTGGGAGGTATTTGTCTTGGAATTTTGTCTGGGTGTTGATGCGGCATTTCAAACATGGTCTGGACAGCAAAGCCTCTCGGTAAATTCTCCACAAAAGGCACTAACAATCCTGCGACAGCTATCTCGAGGTATGACATCGATGAATCAATTGGTGCCCCTGCTAAACATCTCATATACGCTCTCAGTTGAATTCAAGGAGATCTATAGGCGCCTGACATAGATATACATCATACTACCATTTTATTTGAATAAATTCAACTATTTTCCCAGTGTGACTATACCATAGAACAGCGGACATTGTAATGGTCTACTATACTGTCATCAATATACACGTGCTAAAAATCAAATATATTCCAGTATGAGCCTTCTTGGATAGTTATAATAGTGTAGATACCAAAGGCAATTCATGCCCCGGGAGGCACTGCTTTTTGTACTAGCGTTGTTCTCTGTTGCATTTGCAAACTCGTACGCCTTTATGCTGGGAGATGTGTTTCTTGAAACTGACACTTCAAACTATACATTTGAGACTGGCGTATTCTCCCTAGATGAGGGATTTTTTGAGCCAAGTGATATAAAGCGATATGTGGTGTTTGGCAACGGCACACCAGACAAGATACCATCCAACATACTATATGGCGTTCAGACCGGCGGCGGTTTCCTTTATGTAGTTACAATGCCAAAATCTGCCGTACCTGAACTATTATCCCGCGGTCATCATATAATTGAGGACTTTGAGCTGGACTTTTATCTCAAAGAAATACCTGATGCTTCCAGACTGAGCTATTTGACAGGTGCTGACACGGCAGCTACAAAGTACAATCTAAATGGTACAGGCATAACTGTTGGAATAGTGGATACCGGGGTCGACTTTTCAAATCCCGACATAAAGCACTCACTTGCAAGAGACGAATCCAATCATCCATTGATGCTTGATGCAGATGGGCAGGGAATAGTCATTACAAACTCTACATTCTTTGCGTTTGTAGATAATAATGGAATAATTCGCAATTACAGCAAGCCAGTACCGGAAGGATTCACATCATCTGTGTATACTAATAGAGACGGCATATTTCTTGATCTAAGTAGGGGCGGCAATGGCACAAATATACCAATTTACAATTCGTTCTTTCCACATGTGGGTGATGCGCCGACCTTCAATGGCACCCTTTCACACGACATGAAGATAGGCAACAACGGCCGCGACTATATCGTATCAAAGAGCGGCGCATACCACTTGGGAGTGATCTATCAGGGCGCTTTACAGGGAGAGTATTCCCGAGTTCAGGTGGTTCCCGTATTGGTGGTGGACCAGAACGTCTCTGGCATCTATGATACTATCATTCCTGATATGAGCACATCCTGGCATGATTATACTCGATTCGACTTGGAGGCGGGCCAAAAACCAGACTACGACTTTGACTTTACAGATGAAAAGCCGATTATATTGGGTAGCGGCAACGAATTTCTCATATATGACTCTGATGGAGATGGCAGGACAGACTATAGTGCAGGTACAGTGGGTGCTAGAGTGCTTGATGTGTATGGTGTGATGACAAATGGAACCACAAATGTTGATGATACATTGCGTGCAGTAAATGGTACATTGCTTGCACCACTTGATAAAGATGGCAACTTTTTTGGAGTGATGACTGATTTCATCAATCATGGTACTTCAAGTGCTGCAACCATTGCATCTGTGGGACTGGAAACATACGACATATACAACAATACAGAAAAGTACGTGTTGCGGGGCGTTGCACCTGGTGCCAAGATTCTTCCAATCAAAGCACTGTGGTTTGGCGATACCGTATATTCGTGGCTGTGGGCTGCAGGCTTTGACAGCCATAAAAATTCTTGGAACTTTACAGGCAAGCCCCGAGTAGATATCATCTCAAACAGCTGGGGCATCTCTGACTTTCCCTCATTCGGGTCAGCACCTGGCATGGATCTCTTGTCTCTTATTGCCTCAGCTCTGTCAGTTCCAAGCTTGCTTGATGAGGACTTTGGCGGAGTTACAGTGGTGTCAAGTGCTGGAAACTCTGGACACGGATATGGAACCATTGGCATACCTGCCGCATCCCCGTTTAGCATTACGGTGGGAGCTACTACCAACAATGTATTTGTAGGATATGGGCCATTTGAGGGACAACCCCGATTTGGCAACTCGACTACTCATCATGGACATTTGGTAGACTTTACAAGTAGGGGTCCAAGTATTGTGGGTGATGTAAAGCCAGATCTGATGAGTACTGGAGCATACAGCTTTGTACCATCAAATACACTTAGAACCGAGAAGGAATCTGTAAGGGAACCATTTTCAATGTATGGTGGTACAAGCATGTCTGCACCACTTGTTGCTGGCAACGCCGCTATTTTGATGGAGGGATTACACCATACACAAAGAAACTATGACGCATTTACAATAAAAAATATACTAATGTCCACTGCCACTGACCTTCACAATGATCCCTTTACGCAGGGCTCTGGAATGTCAAATATCAAAGCAGCACTTGATTATATTTATGGTAATGATGGCGTATTTTTGGTGTATAATGATATCTCTTATTCTAATGTGGTGGAGGTGTTGGATCCAGTATTACATGCGGCAAACTTTACTGGTACGGGACTCGAACTATCCGGCTTTCCATCAAAGTCGATCCCAATGACTGGATGGTTTGCAGGGCAGTTACGGCCAGGCGATCGCACCACGGCAGAATTTACCATAGAGAATCCTTCTGAGCTTCCACTTGAGGTATCTATAATGCCGCAGAGCTTGTCCCTGATGGAACAACAAACACTTGAGGGCACCACCAAACTACAACAGCGGGATCCCATATTTAATGAGAATGGCACCTATGCTCCAAATTATATCAGACTATCTGATGTTAGAGAACATGACACCTTGGGAGAGTTCTTTGGACTTGGGGATCCCGTCCCGCCAGAGTCGTCCCTGTTGGTGCTGAATGTGAACTTTCCCTTTGACGACTTTATGAATAAAACAGATGACACATTTGCAAACGACATCAAGATATCATCACTTTATCTATACGACTGGATAGATGGCAACAATGACACCCGCGTTGACAGTAGTGAGCTGTCCATGGTTAGTAGAGCTGGTTCCTGGGGGACAGTTCAGGAACTACGTGCAAGTGATCCTACCAAACTATTTGATGGGGTGCCACTGGTGGGAATATATCCAGTTCCACAACGATACTCATACTGGATTGGAGACACGCAAATGAACTCTACATCGATGAACTATACCTTATCTGCCAGCTACTATCAGAGAGACGAGTGGCCCATACTTTGGTCTGAACAAGAATCAATTATGATACCACCCTACAGTGTGGCATCAGTTGATGTCAGCTTGGTGGTGCCAGAAGATCTTCCCACTGGAGTATATCAGGGATTTCTTACATTTGAGGGCAAGCGACACACGGTAAATGCACCGGTATCATTTGTGGTAGCTACTCAAGTAGATGGTGCCGGTCTTGTGAAGGTGTCTGGTCTAAATTCGAATGATATATTGTTTGAAAATGGCAGGATCAGGGGTGCCTTTGATATGTCAGATCGTTTCATGGCAGGTGACTGGAGACAATATTACTTTGATGTTATAGATGGGACCATAGACTCTGCTGCCATCGAACTATCGTGGCAAGATAGTGACACGAACTTGGCAGTCTTTGTGATGGATCCGGCAGGCAGAATAGTTCAGACAAATATGCCGTCAGGAATCTTTGGACACTTTCTTGGATGGCCATCACTTGACTGGCTCGGCCCCTCGCCGTTCAGTCAAGGTGGGGGATTCTTTCCAGTAAAGAACAAGAATGATACATCCACAGTATTGCTGGTTCCAATAAATCAGACTGGAACGTACTCTATATTGACTCACTCTACCTTATTTGGAGGAAATTCGATTACTGAACCCATATCTCTTACTGCAAGGTTTGCTATATCTTCAGATGTATCTAAAGATAAATCTGATTCTCCAATTGCTATAGATATAATATCACAAGATACTGATGGTATCAATTCTGAGGAACTAGAGCTAATGACCCCTGAAAGTACTGCTGCCAATCCAACTGAGCCAAGAGTAGATGAGGTTACATCATTGTCAGATGTTGGCACCACGAGTGATTCTAGCTTTATCTATGGGATTCTGCTTGGTGTGGTAGTGGGCGTGGTAGTGGGACTATCTGTATTTGTGCTTCGAAAGACCTCTAATACTAAAAGATTACAAGATGCACCACCGGTGAATTCACAACTTGATATTCGTTCTGAATATAGCCGGTCAGCCATATGACTGTATAGTGCAAGCCACGTTATATGGTATGTATCAGCTTGTGCGATGTTGTCACCATATTCACAGAATCATTCTTGTGCCGCGAAAAACTCAAACTGTTAAACAAGATTTATAAGCAATTTGGCGAGTACGTGAGCTTGAATGTCAGAGCAAGGTTCGCAAAAGTCTGGCGGCTTGTCAAGAAGGGATTTTCTGAAGCTGATGGGAGCTGCTGGCACAGGACTGGCATTTGCCCCGTTTGTGCCCTTTGGCAACTTTATGCCCAATCCCAATCAAGCATCACTAGAGAAGGTCCCCGTCGTTCTACCTGATGGAACTAGGGCCAACATCAACACGTTTCCTGTAAATCACTCTGAAGTCATTACATATCCTAGTACCGGCGACGCGGCACTAGATGCAGAGGCGTTTCGCAAGTGGCAGTTCATCCGGCTACCAGCAGAACTCGGTGGAGAAACCAACGACATATCTGCATTCCGCGGCTTTAGTATGATCTGTCTGCATCTTTGGTGCCTGTGGAAGTACTGGCCGGAGGAAGGTAGGAAGAGGGGTGAGTGTCCATGTCATGGAAGCATGTATGATGCAGATACGGGCATTGCATATCAGGGCCCGGCATCAGTTCAAGCAGCACCATCAAACACGCTGCCAAAGTTGGACTTTGAGGCTGACACTGACGGATTTGTGTGGATAATGCCTCCCAAGTGGGGAGTAAATGACAACGGAGTGGTTGGATATGGCCGTTTCGCTTGAGAGAAGAACAGGCGCTGTAGCGTTCTTTTACTGGCTGTGGAATGGAATAGACCGTACCATATTTACTGCAATCAAGTTTTCGTTTCCGGCAAGATTCGTAAGTCCGTTTGGGTTTCTGGGAATGCTCACATTTATCGTGTTTATAATACTGGGTGTATCTGGCGCCTTGCTAATGTTTTATTATCAACCTATATTGGATCGTGCATGGGATAGTGTACAGTTTATCAACGATGAAGTTCCGTTTGGTTTTCACATACGGAACATTCACTATCATGGTTCCAATGCCATGGTATTGCTTGCAGTGCTGCATATGTACTATCAGTATTTTAGTGGTAGATACAAGATAAGAAACGAAGTATTGTGGATGACCGGAGTCATACTGGGCGTAGTTACAATACTTGAGGCATTCACCGGATATGATGTCATATTTAGTGAGAGGGCCGAGCTTGCAATTAGTATTGCCGCGTCTCTGACTACCTCGATACCTGTTGCCGGACCCATCATACGTGATGCGGCACTTGGTAGCGGATTTTCTGACTTTGTATTGAGATTTTATGCTCAACATGTCTTCATTTTACCAGTTGTCATGCTTGGGTTGATGGCGGTCCACTTTCCCCGCTTTCTTGTATTTGATGTTCCCATGGTGATGGCAATCTCAGGCGCAATTCTGATTACAGGGGGTGTCTTCCCTATAGATCTTGGATTCAAGTTTGAGCCCACCGTGCCGCCTGGTGTAACTGTCCCTGAATGGTACCTTACTGGAATCTATGCGTTCATGAGGACACAGTATGACAAGTTCGTTACGGGACTGTTGTGGCCGTTGATCTTTATAGCGTCGTTTGTGCTGATTCCGTTTATAGATAGGTACAAAAAGTTCTCTTGGAAGGATCGCCCATTAATTACTGCATTTGGAATAACTAGTCTTGCCCAAATAATGGTGACCACTTACTGGGGCTTTTACATCTCGCCAGATGTATCTATACCTCTAGTGGAGCGCCTAGTTATAGATCCGATATTCTTCTATTCTGTGATGATATTGTTGGTTCCGTTGGGCTTTGGCTTTACCTATATGATGATAAAGCTTGCAAAAGAGGCAGAAAGAAAGGCAAAGCTTGCAAAGGATAATGGTCCCAACAAGGTTGCCACAATAAATCTTTCACAAAAGTGGATCAACTGGGTCTTGGTGGCACTGCTTGCATTTCAGGTGTTCCTCAATATTGCAGCGTATAATGCGGCACTCACCGGGATGAATAATATTTCATTGTTCTTTGTGGGATTGATACTGATTGTATTTGGTGCATTCTTTCACATATATCGGTATGGACTCAACAAAGCAAGTGAGGCACCTCCACCACCACCGGTATATATTCCAGATGAGATGCCAAAGGAATTAGAAGCAGTATCGTCTGCACAGGGCCAGCTGACAGGTCCTGCACCCGAAGAAAAGGAAAAGCCCTAGTGTGGGTGTTTCATCTTCTGATGTTCGTGTCAAGTATAGTCTGGCGAGATCATTTATGGTTGATTCCAAATATTAGATGTATATCAATATCATACATGTGTGCAAAAGATGTCAGCTTGGTGTACTGGTAATGTATCTTTAGATTTTAATGCATGATATTTGAGTAGACAGTTTTTGGTCAATTTCTTCAACCAAGCTTTATAAGAACATTGGATTGCAAAAAATTGTTGAGCGTTTCAACGACCAGTCATGCATATGGAATTGGAATCGTGGCCGTATTGATTGGCGTGTCAGTAAGTGTAGTGTTTTACCAGTCGTACTACCTTCCAGAGTCACTTACAAAGCCCTCCGTTGATGAGCACATACTGCATCCTGATCAAACTACTACCATTGAGATAATTCTTGGTTCTGCCAATACAGAACAGCAAGATAACTATGTCCCAAAACTTGTAAACTTGCAACTTGGCGTGGACAATATGGTGATCTGGGATAATGTGGATGATACAGCACACACTGTTACTCCTGATCACAGGCATGAAGACTCTTACAGTGGGTCGTTCGGCTCTACTGGAGTTATCTTGCCTGGGGAAAAGTACGAGTTTCTATTTACAGAATCGCAAACAGTGGATTATCACTGTGAGCCACATCCTTGGATGAAAGGTAAAGTGGTAGTGACCAAACAGAAATTCTAGCTGGAATATTCTGCAAATATTATTTTATTGTCAATTCCATTTTGTTGCTTGATGATTAATTGAGATAGATATAGTCATACATGTAACTTTGATTTGTGATAGTTGGTGTTGTCAAGAAAGATCAGAATTTTGCCGTGTTTTTGTGATGCTTGCAATATGTTATCTGAATTTGTCTTGTCGTA
>CAZIHR010000081.1:0-2650 GCA_964538885.1 uncultured Nitrosopumilaceae archaeon | reverse complement strand
CACGCGCGGCACGCGCACGTATTGATTTCGTGGCGCGTGGTGACCGCCTCCGGGGGCGGCGGGATCTCGGTAATGTCGCGGTAATTCGTATGCGTAATTTTCAGTCTTGCGGAACCGCACCGCGGGCATTTATCCGACGCGTGCGTCTCAAATTCCGTAGGCTTGGGCCTGCTGGTGGCGCCCCGATGTCCCGCCGGCGCCCCGCGCGGTTTGCCGCTCCCATTTCCGTTCTTCTTTGCCTGCATTTTTTTCCGCCGTCTCCCCTGCCTGCTCAGCGCGTTGTGTGACGGCGGGGTGTTTGCGTTGTCGTAATATGCAAGCGCGCGTTCCAAGGCCTGTATCCGAGACTCCTGCTCTTGTATCCGAGACTCCTGCTCTTGTATCCGAAACTCCTGAATCTCGACGACCTGCTTGAGTTTTAGGTTCTCAAGCTTTGTCTCCTTGTAGAGTCTCTTGTAGGGTTTTGACTGTTCGTTCAATACCGCGTATGCCAATATGCAGTATTTGGATCATATGGGACAAAAAAATTCACGGTAATGGTAAAAATCTAGGCACGCGGTTAACACTTACAAACCAAACATTGGTTTGACTGAACATCACGTACGGGTTTTGCGTGAACTGGTACGACGTTTTGGCCCCATCAAAGCGTTCAGTCGATGTTCATCCTGCGGCAATAAACTATCTTCTGAAAGTCTGAGCAAAGTTTGCCCCAAATGCAAGGCAGGCCTCACCCAGACTCAATTAGAATATAGAGGACTTGGCCATGCAGATCTGGAACATGCACTCCTTGCTAGACTCTACAACGTGAAAACGTTCTATAGTGGTGATCGCTCATTTAAGCAGCTTAATAGCGATAGTACTTTCAGGGGCACGTATTTTAAAACAATAGATTCAGTGACGCTTTCGTGATACAAGCTCAGACTGTTCCCAAACTTGTGTCCATGTTATGTGTCATTCATGTACTTTGTGCCCATGACTTCAATTAACGTGAGTGTACATGACCCAGTCAGATATACTCTCTTGTAATAAGAGTATACAAGTGCACGAGAATGCAATTCCATTCTTGCACCAAGAATATCATGTCATTCCAAGCACAACATATGTCATATACAAAATACTAGATTTTTCTCACTTGTAATAAAAATGGGGTAGGGGTATTGTAAGCGTCCCAGTTCGCTTTCTGCCGTCTAAGGTATCCGGGCCCACAGTGGGCCTTGACCCCACCCGGTCCGCCTCATTTTTAATTTTTTAAAAATAGATCCACATCATAATGGTGTGAGAATAGATGTGAAAGATGGCGTTGACTATACCTCAAAAGTATAGCTACTAGCATGAATTCATGGAGAGAGATTCCAGCCTGCCACAAGTATGACAAATTTACGAATTTTGTCGCATTTGGATCTTTCGGGATTGATTTAATGAAATATGAACAAGTGAGAATTGCGTCTCTTAAGAAAAGATGTATTTCATCAGGGCGGTGGAATTTTTCGAGGTCTCTGATCTCTTATGAGATTAATACATCTGTTGTGGATACTTTGGATATATACGGTAGCTCTTGGATTCTCAAAGGCCATCAAAATATGGATGGAAAACTATGTAGGGCCCGGAGGGCTTCGATCCCCCGACCTGATGATCCGGAATCACCTGCACTGTCCTGACTGTGCCACGGGTCCACTTGCATTTTCCCTAAAACCACACTTAAAGTCTGTCAAGGGATATCATACAGTGGAATGAACAGTTAACCCAAATGTGCTACAACCCACGTCATTATGGGGACAATTTGGACCCACGTATTATAACTTGATTTGAAATTTGAACGTGGTCAATGTAAGTATAGTCAGTTCCAAACAGAGTAAGAATCGACATATCATCCATTCGTTGTACATCAATAAAATAGTAAAAATACGGCATCCTAGATACAATGCAGTTTGTCCTAGTTCTGGCCCTCATTGTCTAGATCTCGCGATATCTGGTTTATCATCCATCTATTTTTGTATCTTTTAAGATCTATTCTAGGATCGTTTGTTGCAAACCCGATGTAGTTTTGTTCAGGTTTTGTAGGATCCTTACATTATTTTATTTTGTGCATGTCAATTGGTATGGTGGGCTTTTTTTTTTGGCATTCGTCCATACTGTTTTAGTATATCTAGTTGATGCAACATTTGTCTTTCTAGTCCAGATTGTATACTATCAAGATCCGCACTTTTGAGCTTTATTGCAAACTATCTAACTGCTGGTACTACATTGCCGCGTGTAAATTTTTCGGCATTCGCGCACCCGCCTACATTGGAGTTGCGAACTGCCGCCTCCATAATGCCGTCATTCAGATATTCAGTGCCAAATATTGCATTATATCTGCTAGATATGTAAAATACATTGGAGAAACTTGCCCATCTTGTAGATGGCATCTTGATATAATTGTGGATTGTTTACCAATCTAATTGAAGACATGATAACCACCCCGCCGTAGTTATTGTGATGGAACGACCCCTATACATGAATGGGCTCCGCGCCCTTGTGTTTGAATGGGGCAGTCCGAGCTGCTGTCTAAGTTGGCTTTATTTTATGATAGGTGCGTGCAGCTTTCGTTTCACCATACATCCGCAAGGAGGTGATAGAAAGAAATCATTGGAATTGACATTGGAAAGAG
>CAZIHR010000080.1:0-2701 GCA_964538885.1 uncultured Nitrosopumilaceae archaeon | reverse complement strand
ATAAAGGACATCACCAGTCCTACCACTCCAGCGATAATAAAGGCACCGCCCTCTATTTGAGTTTGTGGAAATAGTAACATCATAATGCCACCACCCACAACACCCCAGTAGAATGAATTTCTACGTTCTAGTAATTTGTGTTTAGGGTATAGCTTCACAAGCTACTTCAGTATCTTTGGTGTAGTTTTCCATCTTTGCTGACTTGTTTGTACGTCTGTCTATTTTGGTGTGATCACTATCATTTTTTAGGACATATTTTTCATATAGTGTCACATCGAGTTTCTCCATTTTATTCATCATTATTTCATCTACCTGAATATTATGGAAAACTTTCTTTATTTCTGGTATGCGTATGTTGTTGATTCTGCGTGCATAATCTATTGAATCATGGTCGAAATTGTTCTCAGATAAAAATTTCCAATGTTTTCTATATTCTAGTTTCAGATAGCCATCTAGTATTTTTCTTTCTTTGCGATATTGCCATCGCCCATGATTTAGATTTGAATCATTTTTCAGATATGTACAAATATCAAATGCGACAGGAGCGCGATTTTCCATTTCATTATTGTATTGTGTATCGTACTTTACAATGATGGCGTCTTTATTGAATATCTCCAAACTAAATTTTGTGGTGGCTATGGGTTTGTCTGCATGAAGTATTTGAGATATGGTCATTGGACCATAATTCGTATCAATTATGTAGTTGTGTTGCTTTTTGTAAAATTCTTCTTCGGTCATTGCAGGCGTCTTGTTTTTGCCGATTGCACCAGCCTTTACACATTGTATTGATGGATAGTCTGTTGCACGCTCTAGCATATGATGAAATTTTTTGAGATCTTTTGTGATCACCGTAGCTTCAGTTATTTCATGGATGGTTATTGTCTCGTCGGTAAGGTATCTACCACAAGTGTACAGTTTTACTTTTTTGTTATTTGCACTCTTTGTTACAGTTATGTCATTCTCTTTGATGTATTGTTTTGTTGTCTTTATTCCTAGTGGGGCAAATATTTCCTTGATGTCATCTGCATTAGTGGGCTTTACTATCTTGATTGCATCATTATATTCATTTATGGCTTTTATCTCATCAGCATTTCTGATTTTTGTCACCAGAAAATTCTCATCCGTAATCGTTTTACCTAATGATGTGTTTCTGTTGCGTTCATAAGATATTTTCCTGAATAGTGCTTGGGCATACTTGGTTAGATGGTGGTTTTTTGGCATATCTGTTTTATCATGTGCGGCATCTACTAGTCTGCAATCTCCCCTTGAGAGATATTCTTTGAATGACATCTCTGGGAGTGATTGGATGTACTCATCTAATATGTGGTCAATCTCTTCGGTTACAAGTTTGGCAGATGTATCTTTGAGTCGTTCTCTATCTGGAGTTGGCTGATATTTTCGTTCATCTAGTATGTTGATGGTGATTCTTTCGATGTTTTCTTTGTATTTTCCATCATAGTTGTATTTGATTGGGATACCACATAAGAAGCTCAAACTATTGCGTGTCCAACAGCCATCTGCTCTTATTATCATAGCAGCCTCTACATCTTTAGAGGATACTACAAATGGTTTTGATTGGAAAAATATTGCAGATTCTCTATCATAATTGCCTGTAATCTCAGTAAGTGTCTTTTGCTCACACTCACCTGCCAAATCATCTAGAGAATCATTTGCCTCAATTATGGTTCTAATGCCATTTAATAGGGCACATCGTTTTACCATGTTGGCCAAACTTCGCAGAGTCACACCATCATTTGCAGTCATTGTACATTTGGTACCATATTGTTCGAGCTTTGGTGTAGGAAGTCCAGTCTGGAATCCGACGCCAGATTTCCCCATCACTGTATATTTTTCATCCGTATTTCTTGAATATGTCTCAAGAATCATAATATCGGATATACAGGTATATGCTGCTCTGCCAAAGCCGAACTGGCCTGACTCTTTTCCATCAAAGTTGGTTGATCTTCCAAGTATACAATAGACATTCTTGAATGTGTCCCAATCCATTCCCATGCTGTCAAATCCCTGTAGTGAGATACGGCGTGACTTTACATCAAATACAACACAGATGTGTGGATCAGCGCCCAATTTCTTTGCCTGTCTGCAAGCTCGTGCTTCATTGGCGTATAGCTCTCGAATTCCTGATTCTGGTGATGCATACAAATCTTTGGATATTCGCTGTATTACTATTTCTTGTTCTACTTTGGTGTCTATAAAACCATCTCTTGTGCCTTGAGGCAATCCCCCTGTATATCCAGGAGAATCACACCCTACTGGTTTTTCAACTATTATCTTAGGGGTATAGTATTTTGACATTTTATCCGCCAGTAACTGCTGGTATACCGCAGAGATTCTGCTGGGAATCTCTGACGAGCTTGGTATCTTCGGGAACCAGATAATTTGGTCTTACCAGATATACCCTATTGTTGTTCTCAACAAATAGTGCCAATGTATTTTTTAGCAATTTCTCTGATTCTCTGGGAACCAGAGATTTTGCCTGTACCAGTTTGCCAGTATTTGGTAGTCGTGTATCTGGGAGATATTCTCCCCTATATTGTACTATTTGGTTCATTAGTTTACCTCCTTGTATAGTATCAAAAGATACTGTATGATTTGGCCATACGGCCATTCAATTCCACACCCGCCTGCCTGTCAGTCCTTGCGGATATTACGGGTTTGAATTGATTTGTCAGGTCACAAA
>CAZIHR010000079.1:0-5192 GCA_964538885.1 uncultured Nitrosopumilaceae archaeon | reverse complement strand
TTCATTATCTCGTCTCGTCTTGCAAGCAGCTCTTGTAACGTCTCGCCTTCAGACCATGTGTATTGTCTACCTTTCATTCCACTTGATGCAAAATCAGCATCGCCTGCAACTCCTGCATCCTTGAGTATCTTTTGCTCTATTGCGACTGCCCTTTCAAACAAATCTGGATGATTATCAGCTAAACCTACCCACTCTGTTTTTCTTTGAAAGAAGCAAAAGTAACAACCTGAACGCGTTCTCCATTTGTAATAGTCTGGCAGATTTATCCCTGCATCCTCTAAAATCTTGATGACACCAGCATGGTCAATACCGTCCTCAATGAACGGAAATACTGTCTCTATGTTGGGCTTTGTGGACACATAGCCCTTTCTACCCTTCTCATCTGCGCGTATAGCAACATATGATACTACTCTCTCTCTCTCGCCTAACCAGTCCTCAAGAGGTTTTATCTTGAGATGTGTCGTGCACCACCTCATCTGTGGTGACGGCAGTGTGCCCCGGAACACCTCAAAATAGTGATCAAAGCTGCGCGTCGAGTTTAATTTAGTTATTTTTTTCCCCAGAACTACCTCCAGCTTTGCAAGATATGCGTACGTCTCTGGCAGCTCGGCGCCTGTATCACAGAAGAAATACTCCATGTCTGGAACTTTATCTCGCATGTACACCGCGAGTGCACTCGAGTCTTTACCACCTGAGATCCCACATACGTGCCTAGACACAATATCAATTCATTTCTTGATTGTTAAAAGTGTTGCAAAGCAATATACGTAAACCAAGAGTCAACAATTTATTCATCCAAAATGGCTATGATATTTAACAGATCACTTTTAGTTAGTCCCTTCTGCTTTGCTACTCTTTTTAGCTGTGCAATGATTTCTTTGTTTACCTCACTTTTCTCTGGATCCGGTGTCACTATATCATGGCGTTCTGTCCCATCCGCGCGAGTTATTGCAACATGAAATGAAGTTCTCCTCATACTATTAGACATGCCAGCAAAGTATATCCCGGCAAGCCTCTTGAATTTTATTGCCATAATTTGTAATTCATTGGAAAACATCTCTCTTTGATCGTCCTTCCAATCGGCAGGTGGCACATCCGTTAAACTCATTGCAATATAATTTAGCCAATTCTCTTCTTTCTCCAAAGTATCAGCAGATATAGCTCCAAGAAACACCTTTGTTTTATGATCTGTTACGCCTCGTTCTATTGCTTTGGCAGCCTTAGACAGATTGACCCTGTCTGTAACTCCTGTATACTTGTATAGCATATTTTTGATCTCATCGAACATATTTTGCATACCATTTTGCAAGTTTGATGCAGATTTTACCAAATTCTTTGAAAACTTTGCTATCTCTTTTTTGTTCATATCTGATTTACATTTGAGTGCAGTTGGAAGGGACTCAAACAGTAACGTATCTGGCTCTCTTGCATCGAGTATACTATTACGTACAGATATTGTATTTTCATCAAATTTTTTGGTTGACTTGATATGTGGTGGAAGCACAGATACAAGGCGAACTAGATGGCCCACAACATCAAGTAAGCTTGTACCCGTTGTAACATCTAGATCACGTGCAACCTTCTCCAAAAGTGCCCTCCTTGCAGCAGTCTGCCTAAAATATTTCACTTCAAAGTGTTCTGGATTCTTTGTCATTCTCTCTGCGATATCTGGCCTGAGCTTTGGCACAAACGTTCCATGTTCATATAGGGCAATGTTATCTCTATTTACCATAATCATTGCAAGAAACACCAACTGTAGTGGCCCATCCCTTACACCAAATGGTGGTGCCTTTACAATATCATATATTTTAGAAACTGTAATGCGTCCCTTTGATTTTTTCACCACATCTAGCATCTTTTTCCACACTGGTGTGACTTTGCTGTTTCTTGGCGTGTACAGTGTCCATCCTAGCGACTTGTCCATTTTATGAATGTGATTTTGAAAAAAGACCGCTTCATATATTGCTCTGTCTGGACCGTTCCCTGTTATGCCGAATTTAGATTTGTCTGGATGCAATATCATGGCTTCTAGCAGAGCTTTTTTTGCAGTTGAACCCTGTGCCGAAAGGTTGGTTCTATTTATCATCTCGTTGTAAAATGTGGGGGATTTATCGTATACTTTGTCGCATACCTGTGATACCATACTACTTGGAGTGCCTTCAAGTCTTTCATATTTACCGTTTGTATAATGGGACCATCTAGCAGAGACGCCATAAGCATTACCAAACTCCATATCCAGTCCGGCTTCTGCATCTGCAAGACGCTCACTTAGTTCAGTTCTTGCTACCCAGTCAGATGTAAGATCTTTTTCAGACTCTAAAATGTCACGCATCGCAATAACTTCAATTGCGGCAATGCGCAGCTCTGTGGTATCTGGTGCTATTACAGTTATCGTGGGCTTTTCACACTCTGAAATATTTTCATCCGTACAGTATAGTATAATTCCGTCAAAATTTCCAACTGTATCATTATATGATTCAAATCTTCTATCAAAGATGCGCATTGTGCCAGTCCTTATGCCATGTTTTGCAGCTACAATGGGCTCTAATTTGATTGCCTTTTGTAACAGTGGTATAATTGGTACACCTTGATACCTACTACGATATGTATCTAGTTTTGCCGCAATGTCAATATCTGTACCATGCCAAATTCGATACTCATCAGCATGTTCTCTGTATGTAATTATGGATCTTTTTTCAAGTGTTTCAAGAATATGTATCGGATTTATTCCGATGGCATACTCTATCATACGCTTTGATGCCCTGAGATGTCCTGTCCTGCTTATCAGATTTAGCATTCCTATGGTTTTCAGCGTCTTTTTCTCTATATCATTCAGGCCGTGAACATCACGAATTATAGTTTCAATCTCCATCAATCTGCTTATATTCTGGGAGCTGGAATGAATCATCCCAGTACCAGATATGAAAAAATCATACAGCATATCAAGGTTGACTGTGGGGGGAGACTTGGAGCTCCAAGAATGCTCATCGATAAATGTGGCAACCGTATATTTTTTGGAATCTGACAGAAACGATAACATGGTTCTTTCGCGTTGTCCATATCTTGAGCAGAGCTCTGGAATCACTTCAAGAGACAGTGGATTTAGTGGATAGCACGATGCAATCATCTCGGAAGTAAACTCTATTCCAATACCTATATCGCGGATCATCTTATGTTGCTGTCTTGCCCATCTTGCCACACTTTTTCTATATATCTCATTTTTGGTTAGTTGAATTGTATTTGATATGAGATGTCGTGTCTGCTCTGGTGAGTTTGCAAACGGGATATCCTCAAAGCGTCCCTGTATCTTGGCCCATTCCTTTTTCTGTGATGTGGATGCACCAACAGCATATTCTTCAAACGCCATGTGCTGTAGTGTTATGATGTGTAGCGGAATTTTTTTCTCCATACGAAATCCCTCTGCAAGCTCTTGCAACAAAAAAAGATCACTTTGCTGTGTTTCATCTGTTGCAAAATATTCTATATTTTTACCAAACTCATCTATCATAATTAGTGTGGGGGCAACTGTTGCGGCAGCCTTGATTATTTTTATGATATCTTCAGTATCGGGTATCTTGTCTTTTTTAATATATTTGTATATTAAATTGCTAGCAGGAAATTTTTTGATGTCGCCAAAGTATTCTGTAATGCCAGCAGCAAGTCCACGCAGTATGGTAATTGATACTGGTTCTTTTCTTGCCATTATACAACACCGTATGGCACCTCCGTTGTGGATGCCAGCTTTTTGTCGTGCATGTATCAGAGATTCGTAATACTGTGGCTGACTATGTAGTATTTTGGATGCTGTACTCCATTCGGCAGATCTGTTTGGCGCAAGTAATCCCTTCAAAAATATTGCCATGGTGGACTTGCCAGAGCCATACGGGCCTGTAACTGATAGCATATTTCCGTTTTTGCTACCTTGCAGACCCTCTACAAGTCTGCCAACCATCTCAAACGTGCTTGCACTTGGAATGTAACCCTCAAGTGATGTGATATTATCATATTCGATGTTGGATGATGGATATGATTTTGGTGGAATGGTAACTATGTGTAAAAGAGGAATAAATTTAGATGACTTTGTTCTAGATTCAGATGACTTTATGATGTAAGCACCTCCTTAGTTGGATAAATATTTGGTGCATCAATATTATACGCCATACCGAGCATCTCTGTGGCGGATTTTACTGCATCATCATATACTAGACGTAATGCCCCGTTTACCGTCTCCATTCTGAGGCTACTTGATGTTCTACATGCCTCACCAAGCATCTCTCCCAGCTCATTTTCTGCAAGCTTGAATGCGTTTCCAACACATCCTGATTTGGTTGCAAGCTCAGAGACAGATATACTCTTTGATGAAAGATTGCACCGGACTAAAAAATCCATACATGCAAACGTCACAATTTCAGGAGTCATACCAAACTTTCTCCCAAATACAAACCGCATCACATCTTGTGAGTTCTGTTTTATCATGCGCATCTGTCGAAACGGGCAGTCAAGATATTCCTCTATTGGGATGTTGCCCTGTTCGGTGGTATATGTATGCAAAAATACATCGATGTCTTTTTTGAGGGATTTGGGACTAGGTGTCTTCCACTCTGCAAGATTCGTTATTCTCTGGGATATGTGCTCAAACAGATCACCCCTCTCAATTTTTGTGGCAGAAAACTCGTTCATTATTATCCACCATACGGGAATGCGACAAGGGGGCGCAAATAATAACCAGTGCAAAAGCCACAAAGTCTGTGGATCCTCAAGATATGGATCAAGTCCATTTGAATCATCAAATATTGCTTTACCAATAGATGTTGTAGACATGGATGAGTTTTGTCGACCCTTTCCAGATTCCAGTATTTTAGATGCAAGTGACCAAAATCTGATTGCCCTGACCATGTTCTTGCCTACTCCAAGTTTTATGGTTGCATCATCACTTACAAATATCCTGTCGTTTTCCAGTGTTGCATCATAAGCTTTTTTGAGCCAACTATATCTTAGATGGAATGACTCGTGGTTTGCAAATGTTGGAGTAGGTATGGCATCTGTTATTAACATTATACAACACGTCCTACAAGCTCTTCTTTGGATCGTACATAATTTACTGCTTGTACTAAATCAGAGATTGCATCATCTATCTCATCTTTTGTGGTGGGCCTGCCAATAGATATGCGGACTGACTCGTCTGCCTCATC
>CAZIHR010000078.1:0-22369 GCA_964538885.1 uncultured Nitrosopumilaceae archaeon | reverse complement strand
ATGGAAAAAACCATCCGACACGGGTGGTTCTGCCATTTCTGACTATGTCATTCAATATAGAAAAGGAAATAATGCATTTACCACATTTGATGATGGCACGTCTATAACAACGACTACTACTGTGACGGGCCTAGAAGCTTGTGAATCATATGACTTTCGAGTTGCTGCAAGGAATCAGGTAAATCAGAGTGCATGGTCCAAACCATCATCAGATAAACCACTTGCAACAGTGCCTAATGTGCCTACAGCGCCAGGCTTACCAACTAATATTACACCCCACAAAGCAATTAAAGAAGTAGGTATTACATGGAGCCCCCCGTGCAGTGACGGTGGAAGCCCCATCACCGGCTACAAGATTCAAACAATTGTCTACCCAGGCCCTTGGTACACATACGACATCAGGGGAACATCATACATATTGCGTGACGTATCTACTGAGATCCATGGTTTCCGAGTGGCGGCGGTCAATGAAATTGGAACAGGTCCATGGTCCAGAACTTACGATATCATACCTTTTCTCACATAACAATAGTTGTTGCCGCGTGATATATTCAGACATGTAGGCATATATCATAACTAGTTATCTTGGTTTTAACTAAACAATTTTTTTCTATATTTCCTCAAATCTTCATGGTCAACGCATGAAATTATCACTAATATGTCTCATAACAGACTATATCTACATAAATTTACGAGCGTTGCTAAAAGAGTGCAAAATCCCAGAAACCAAGTAATGAAAAAGATGAGCTGCACAAATTTATCATTTTACGGGCAACTGTAAATGACAATCCTACCAAAGGCAAATTAGAACATCAAAAAATGATACACATGTGATCCATGCCAATGTATAGCATGACTAGCATTTCACATGTTAAATTAGGCAAACTTTTTTCCAAGCAAAACGCCAAAACATAATAAAAGATGCAATTTGATTGAAAAATAGACAATGATTGAAACTAAACTTGGAGATATGCGTAGAACTCATTATTCAGACGAGATTCAACCACATGTGGATGGCCAAAAAGTCACCATCATGGGATGGATTCTCACGGTACGAAACCACGGAAACATTAGCTTTGCCACAGTTCGGGATAAAAATGGGGACGTTCTCATTGTTGCAAAAAAGGGTGACTGTCCTGATGAAATACGTAAAAAACTATCACTTCTCAAAGCACACTCTTCAGTTGCCATAGTTGGCATAGTAAAATCAACTGATAAAGTACCTGCTGGTTTTGAACTAGTTCCAGTAGAATTACGGGTATTCTCAGAGGTTGAAAAGATACCTCCTTTTGAGCCACTTGCCAAGACGGTCAAAAATATAGATACAAGACTTGAGATTCGCCCAATTGATTTGCGACGTAGTACTTTGCAGCATATTTTCAAGGCGCGTAGTTTGGTACTAAAATCAATACGCGACTATCTGTATAATCAAGGGTTTATAGAAGTCAACACACCAAAAATAATTGCCAGTGCCACAGAAGGTGGGGCCGCATTATTTCCCATATTTTACTATAACAGGGAGGCATTCTTGGCACAAAGTCCCCAGTTGTACAAGGAACAACTTACCATGAGTTTTGAAAAAGTATTCGAGGTTGCACCCATATTTCGAGCAGAGCCATCACGAACTAACAGGCATCTTGCCGAAGCAATCTCAATTGATTTAGAGGAGGCATTTGTAAATTATAAAGATATTATAAATCACACAGAAGCCATAATAAAGAGGGCCATAACTATCACGCAAGATTATTTGAAAGATAATTCTCAAGCTGAATTTACTGTTCCAGATATTCCTGAACAAATTCCTAGATATACATATGATGAACTCGTAGATAAGATGAAAAAGACGGGTTCAAAGACAGAGTGGGGCGATGATCTATATCCATCTGAACTTGCTAAAATTGGGCTTGATGGATTTTACTTTATCACAGATTGGCCACTTGGACCAAAGCCGTTTTATGTAAAAGCAGATTCTACAAATCCTAAAATATCTGAATCATTTGATCTTATGTTTGGTGACTTGGAGTTATCTTCTGGCAGTACAAGAATAGAAAAACGTGACGAGCTTGCAGAAAGGTTAGGCAACAAGGGAATGAATGTTGCCTCATTTGAGCGGCATCTTGAATCGTTTGATTTTGGCGTACATCCACATGCTGGATGTGGTATTGGACTTGAGCGACTCATGATGGCTATTACTGGAACTACAAACATTCGAGATGTAACATTTTATCCAAGAGATGTGGACAGATTGACACCATAGGTGTATGATATGGTTACAACAGAAGAGATTCAACATGTGGCACATCTGATGAGAATTCAAATTGAGAACTACCAAGAACACGTAGACAAGATAGATGCCATGATTGGATATTTTGACATATTGGATTCTGCCGGTGTAGAGTCTGAAGAGATCTCAATGAAGGGTATCCATGTTGTAGACTTGCGTGAGGATAAATACATTCCATTTGATAAAGATTTAATCAAAACATTAAACCATCACAAGAATGACTACATCCGAGCCCCCAAGATGTCCTGATGAATCTGAAAATAACTGCACTAGAATTCGTACAGGGTGTTCAGAATGGCAGCATATCTGCTGAAGAATTTGTTGCAGCAACATTTGAGCACATAAATGATGTTGAAAAAAAATTACATGCGTTTCTTTTGTTGAATGAAGATGCGGTAGATCATGCACGCGTCATAGACCGCAAAATAAAATCAGGTGAAAAAGTTGGAGCATGTTGCGGCATGCCAATATCAATTAAAGACAACATGTGTAGCAAGGGACAAAGAACCACATGCGCATCAAAAATGCTTGAGCATTACATTGCACCATATGATGCCACTGTACTATCTAGATTGAAATCTGAAGATGCGATACTTGTTGGCAAAACTAATCTTGATGAATTTGCAATGGGACTGACTACGGAATTCAGTGCATTTGGACCAAGCAGGAATCCATGGAATACGGATTATGTTCCGGGGGGTTCTTCTGGCGGTAGTGCAGTATCTGTTAGTGCCTTTGAGTGTATAGCATCCTTGGGATCTGATACTGGCGGATCTGTAAGGAATCCTGCAAGTTTTTGCTCTACTGTGGGATTTAAACCCACATATGGACTCTTGAGCAGATACGGGCTAGTTTCATATGCAAACAGTATAGAGCAGATTGGCCCTCTGACTAGAACTGTAAAGGATACTGCCTTTTTACTTAATGTAATAGCAGGTCAAGATCCTAATGACAATACAACTATCAACAATGGTGATGTGGACTATTTAGATGGAATTGATGCCGGTATAGAAGGTAAAAAGATCGGCATAATTCAAGAGATGACAAGTGATGGTGTTGACGCATCAGTACTTGATGCCACAAAAGATGCAGTATCCAAGCTTGAGGGTCTAGGTGCCCAGTGTGAAGATATATCACTAAATATGATAAAGTATTCAGTTGCAGCATACTACACCATCACATCTGCTGAAGCAGGAAGCAATCTTGCCAGATATGATAACATCAGATATGGATATGATTTTCCCACAGAAGGTTTTGAATTTAATTCTTACATTAAAAAAGCAAGACGAAAGTTTGGTCCTGAAGTTACGCGCAGAATTATTTTGGGCGGGTTTGTACCATCGGCAGGCTATGCGGGCAAATATTTTTTAAAGGCACTTAAGGTCAAAAGCAAATTAACAAGAGAGATCAATGAGGCATTCAAAAGATACGACTATTTAATTGCGCCAACAGTTCCGGTACTACCCTTCAAGTTTGGTGAAAAGATTGATGATCCTGTTGCTTTATTTACAATAGATATCAATACTGTCACTGCAAATTTGACTGGCAAGCCAGCCATCTCAGTACCTTTTGCCATATCCAATGGACTGCCAATAGGAATGCAGCTAATTGCAGATTCCATGGAAGATAAGATGCTTTTGAGGGCAGCCCACTCACTAGAACATACAGTTAAACTCCCCGAGGTTCCAATATGACCAAGATTGGCCTTGAAATTCACTGTCAGCTTACCAATCTACAAAGTAAGCTATTTTGTCCATGTAAATCAAATTATCGTTCAATGACACCAAATAGTAACATCTGTCCTGTATGTGTGGGACTTCCTGGAAGCTTACCACGACTAAATAGAAATGCAGTAAGAAAGGCACTCATGATAGCTATATCCCTTGGATGTGATATTCCTGATCAAATTGCATTCTTTAGAAAAAATTACTTTTATCCAGACTTGCCTAAAAATTTCCAGATTACTCAACTGGATATATATGGCAACATGAGTATTGGTAATTCTGGCAGCATTGAAGTGGGAAAAAAATCCATCAGAATAACTCGAGTGCAGTTAGAAGAAGATCCAGGCAGACTAATCTATGAGGGTGTCTCTTCCAATCTTACTACTTTGATAGATTACAACAGGGCCGGTACTCCACTTGTAGAGATTGTCACGGAACCTGACTTTGCTGATCCGCGACAAGTACGGGATTTTCTCTACATACTGTCAGATTTACTTGAAAATCTTGGGGTGTCAGATCCCAGATTAGAAGGTGCCATACGTGCAGATGCCAATGTCTC
The DNA here is from genome assembly GCA_964538885.1 of uncultured Nitrosopumilaceae archaeon. GTDB lineage: Archaea > Thermoproteota > Nitrososphaeria > Nitrososphaerales > Nitrosopumilaceae > JAPOPJ01. Next base: position 17,802 of record CAZIHR010000078.1, on the reverse strand, counting down.
AATTGATGGCGGCCAAAAGGTGGAGATAAAAAATATTGGCTCGTTTCATGATCTTGAAAAAGCTATTCATTATGAAATTACAAGGCAACAAAGCTTGCATTCGCGTGATATAGAGATTGCAAATGAGACAAGGCATTGGGATGACAAGAGACGAATCACTATTCCATCACGTACTAAAGAAGATGTATTAGATTACAGATATTTTTTGGAAGGTGATATTCCGTGGGTGCTGATGGATTCAGAGATTGTTGATTCTCTCAAATTTGAAATGCCAGAAAGCATAAGCTCTAAAAAAAATCGATACATCAAATATGGAATTCAGCCGCAGGTAGCAAATATTTTGGCATCCGACAAGTTTTACTCGGATCTCTTTGATAATGCAAACGAGGATAGCTTTGCAATAGAGATTGCAAATATTATAACTACTGATCTTATGGGGTTGGCAGATACACGAGAAAAAAGAGAATCATTGATGGTTACAGCAGAACATATCAGAGATATTGCATCTGCCATTCAATCTGGTCAGTTATCAAGAAACTCTGCCAAGGGTGCACTATATGAGATTGTTAAGACGGGCAAGTCACTACAAGATGTCATTTCAAAATTAGATCTTGGAAATTTGTCAAGTGAATCTCATTTACTTCCAATAATTCGTGAGGTAATTGCAGAGTCACCAGATATAATAGAACAAGCAAAATTGAATCCTTCTGCAATTAACTTTCTTGTGGGGCAAGTTATGAAAAAGACAAAAGGGAAAGCTGATCCTACCCTAACTAATACCATATTGCAAAAAGAGCTGGAAAGATAAATTTCAATTCTAGACTGTTATTTTTTTAAAATGAGAATCTTTCAAAGTTGTATTGTGTATAAAAGTGATCTATCTTACTATAAAATGACTGTAGGCTTTATGTTCGTTTGTTAAATTTTTTGGATGTGGTAGCTTGATGGTTATTTTACATATTTGTTTCAACTATATAGAATAAGATATTTTAACTAATTTTGTACGTAAAGGCATACCGCATTTTAATTTAAAACATAATATAATAACTATATTTAATGGCTGATGTTGAAGCCAAATTTAACAATACAGTCAATAAATGTGAATGATATACAAGACAGAATCTTACTGAAACTATCTAAATTGACTATACGGCACTTACCAATTACACCTCATGACCCATCAAACTTCAATGGTACCATACTGACCAAGGAGACAGTATTGTATATTTGATGCAGTTTTTTTGAATGAAAAAAAGGCGGGAATGTTATTGAGAGTATACAAAGGCACTTTAACCATACTACTTGTGGCAGCAACATTGGTTCTTGTCTCAACTATCTACATTCCTACCAGTGATGTATATGCACTTCACAATTTACCGAGTTGGGATGATCATGCAGGTTTGATTTATGACCCAGCACCTACGCTGAATCTTGAGACACAGACATTTGTATTTGTGTTTAATAAGGAAATAAACAATCTAAATTTATCCAAGATTAAAATTGGTGACATAAACTTACAGCAAAGCGTTACTCTGGATGATGCCACTAGTAGTACCAGTGACAACATGGTGTTTGTTGTGTCATTGACAGATAAACAGATCCAAAAAATCAAGGCTTTGTCTAGAATAGGAAAAGTTGATTTTGCTCAAGGAGCTGCTCAAGACAATGACAACATATCAAGTAAACGTGTAATGGCTACCATAGTTGTAACTAAAAATGCCAATAGTTCTGATTTGACTGCTCCCATTATAACACTACAGGGAAAGGCTAAGGTGACAGTTGAGAGCATTAATGGGTATAAAGATGCAGGAGCTACATGCAAAGATAGTTTAGATGGCGCGATAAATCCAACTACATTACAATGGACAAGTAAACATGATTCAAACAAACACTTTGTAGCATACAAATGTGTGGATCTGGCTGGTAATTATGCAGTGCCAGTAATTCGCACTATATCTATTCCTGAAAAAGTTGATTCAATTGAATCTTCTATAGATAAATTGACTGCTACTGCCATAAAGAGTAACTCAATCAGTCTAGAATGGCCTGTGGTTAAAGGACATGACAATTATGTACTTTTGTTAATTAATTTGGACAACAGGTCTGTATTAGACATGGTGCACACTGTAGATACTTCATATACATTTAGTGATCTTGAGTCTGATACCAAATATGCAATAATGCTCATGGGGAGCAAATACAAAACGTTGTGGCTAATTGATGAGCGTACTCGATCTCACACATTGGATTCATTGGTGGCAGATACAACACCTCCGGTAATTACCATTACTGGCTCATCAAGTGTGACCATAAATGTAAATGACACATATACAGATGCTGGTGCCACCTGCAATGACGCTGTCGACGGCTCAATAAATCCCACTTCAACTAGTACGGTAAATACGGCAACTGCTGGTACTTACAAAGTGACATACGCATGTACGGATGCTGCAGGCAACACGGCATCCCCAGTAAGCAGAACTGTGACTGTATCTAACATAAGCTTGTCAGCAACACTCTCAGGCAGCAATGCAACATTTGAAGGCCATATAATACCACCTGTACGATATCAAACAATAGCAGCAATAGCTCCTGACACGATAGTCATTGTATGGTCTGCCATTGATTATGTTGCACCGTTTACAGTTACTACTGTCAAATCTGGAACATCACAGTTTACCCGCAGTACAGTATTTGATACATTTCACATAATTACTGGATTGAATCCCAGTACCAGTTATGATGTATATGTGCTCGACCAAGATGGATTTATTGGTCCATTAATTACTATTAGCACGTTGAGTGCTGGATCTGATCCAAAATTCCTAATCCCGGTTATAAAAGATAACTCGGATTTAGATGTAACTCCACCCATAATAACACTGAACGGTAAATCTACAATCACAATAACGACCACTGATGACAAGTTTGAAGATCCATTTGCAACATGTACTGATGACAGGGATGGCAGTATAGAACTTTGGGTCGATGACACATTAGATAGTTCCGAACCTGGAACATACACTACAACATTTTACTGTGAAGACGAAGCAGGAAACTCGGCAATTCCGGTTGTACGAACTGTAATTGTTGTGGAAGGCACATAAAAAAACTATTTTTATGTATTAGATATAACAATACAAACCATTACACGTTGTTATAATAACATATGGAAAATATGAGACAGGTAAATTGTTGTTCACTTACTAGTTACAAAATATATTTTATTTTGATTTTTTTATTTCTTGTACCACTAGAGGCAGAAATGCCCCTACATCTGAGACTATTCCAAGTGCCTGCCATGTTCCCCTGTCCACTAGCTTGGTGACCGTGGGCTGGTTTATATCAACTACAATAACTTTGACGCTTGCAGGTAGCATGTTACCTGTTGCAATGGAATGAAGCATGGTAGATATCATAATTACAATATCTGCTCCTTTGAGAATCTTTTTGTACTGTCTTTGGGCCTCAACTACATCCGTGATTACATCTGGCAGTGGTCCATCATCCCTTATTGAACCAGCAAGCACAAACGGTGTACCTTTTTTAACACATTCGTAAAATATTCCACTCGATATCTTGCCCGAGTTGACCATCTTTGCTATGGAACCTGCCCTAAATACAGCATTTACAGTATCCATATGATTCCTATATCCCTTTTGTGCAAGTGTTGCATTATGCACATGCATGCCAAGGGACGTACCAAACAATGCATTCTCAATGTCGTGTACAGCTAGTGCATTTCCAGCAAGAACTCCATGAATATATCCATCATGAATCAATTCAGCCACGGAACTTGCCGCACCTGTGTGTATGATTGCAGGACCTCCCACCAGCACTATCTTTCCACTGTTTTTAGTCACATTGATTATATCTTGTGCAACCTCTTTGGCAATGTATTGTGTGGGCCTCTCACTTGAACTACTACTTCCCATAAACGCAAATATGTTTGCCTTGTCTCTGGGCCTTTGCGGCGGTTCTACTTTGACACCGGTCTCACCCACAACTATCAAGTCACCTTTTTTGACATCTCTTATTGGCATACATGATGCCAAATTTCCACTCACACGAATGCATTTGTCCATCATTTGATTTTCTACTTTTACCCATCGTTTTTTGTAAAAGATCCACGTCTCGTTATTGGTTGTACTGTAAAAATTTAATGGTAGAGCCATGTCTTTTGGGGACTTTTGTAGTACCACCTCATTACTTCCGATTACAGTTGCACCATCTCTGTGTATGTCGTGAAGTATTTTATCAAGATGTTCTTGACTAGTACCATATACACACATTCTTGCGTGACTAGAATCGGTCTTTCCAGACCCAACATCTAGTTCTAGTATTTCAAACTCCCCACCATGATTCATTATTTTGTCCATTATCTTGGTCAGAATCATAGAATCAATCAAGTGCCCATTTACCTCAATCTCACTAGAGTTTGGATTCAACGTATATTGACAACTTGATTCCCTCAAAAAAGGTTTGTGTTAATTTGGAAACAAACAGTCTATATCTACACTGGAAGTGTTACTTTGCCCTTGAATTCTACAATGCCGTCTTCGTGGAACTTGTTCTCTAGAACGCGTTTTTGTTGTTCAGTAACTCCTTGAACAATTGTTTTAGAAGCCCCACTCTTGTCCACTAGTGCCAAGATGTAGCCACTATTATCAGTAAGCACAAATCCTGCTGACTCACCCACAAATGCATACATATTTTCTTCACCCACAGGTTGCCAAGAACTTGACTTGTTGTCTGCCAATGCAAGAGCAGGCATTGCCTTATCGCCAGTTAAACCATTGAGATACTCTCTTGCATCTGCAACTCTTTTTTGCCCTAGTTTTAAGGCTTGAAAATACTGCACAGTCATCAACATTATTTCTCATTATAAAAACAATTTTGCAATTGCTTGTGTGAGCTTTATCGTTGATGTGTGGACGTATTCACACCTGGATCAAGCTGTGCAAGTAGCCTATTTACAATCTTTGCATTTTCTGACCTCTCTTGCATAATAGTATCAAGTCTGTTTTTGTGTTTTAACTTTGTTTTTGAGATAATTATCTCATAGTATTCATTATCAAGTGTATTGATTGCCTGAAGTCTCTTGAGCACTTCAAAGAGAATTCCTATAACTTGACTTTGAACTTTGAGTAACTCATCTTTATCTTCAATCATTGTTTATCCCTTACAATTTCTGTCAGAATTTTCTTAATATTTGATTTTGTGATTAAACTTTTTGCAGAGTCAAAGAAGGGGGCGATCTTCTCTGGAGCAAAACCATCATCCAAATAAATTCTTGCTTGCAGTGACATCTCAAGCTTGTCTATCTGATGGACCAACTTTGCATCTTTTGTCAAATTCTGCTGGAATTCATCCCAAAGCAACTCATATTCTGTAGAGAGTTTTTCAGGTAGGAATTTCAATATTTTTTTCATTACTGTATCTTCTAGTTTAATTTTTGATTTTGCCTCCATCTGATCTGGAGTTATATCACCTGTAACTGATTCGGCCAAGTCATGTATTAGTATCATCTTTAGTATTTTTTCAGTATCAAGGCACTCAGAATCTGCAAGAATCATTCCAATTATTGTAGTCATGTAAACGTGTTCTGCAACTGACTCTGGATTCTTGTGATCTAATTTGTCAGCCCAGCCACGTCGAGGAACATTTTTGAGGTTTGCCGCCGTTTTAAAAAAATCCAGAATCAAAGTTACCGCCTTTTCATATAATTATACTGCATATACTTTTTACCATACATCATACTAGAAACACAACATTGGATAAAATTTTGACTCTCAATTACACTTACAGATAAATTATGATCTTGTAGTGTCATGCCTTGAAGATAAATACCAATGTAATTAAACCTAATTCGAATAACATAATAAATGAAAAATCTGTTGTAGTGTAATGAAGATATATACCAAAACTGGCGACAGCGGCATGACCTCTATACGTGGCGGACAAAGACTACCAAAGACAAATATCCGAATTATAGCATACGGTACAATTGATGAAGCAAATGCCGCGCTTGGAATTGCCACATCATTAAATGTTCAAAGTGACATTTCAAATATTCTCACTCGAATTCAAAATGAGTTGTTTGTGGTAGGTTCAGATCTTTCAAACCCGGATTCACGTAATAATTTAGATAGAGTGTCGCAATTGATGATAGAGAATTTGGAAAAAGATATTGATCAATTAGACAAGATGTTACCAACACTTTCAAACTTTATCTTGCCTGGGGGAAGTCAGCTTGCAGCGCACCTTCATCATGCTAGAACTATTGTTCGCAGAGCTGAAATCCAAACACTATACCTCAAAGAGAGCGAACAGATTAACCCGTTCTGTACAATATATCTGAACCGTCTCTCTGACCTGTTATTCATACTTGGTCGACTTGCTAACAAAAAAGATGGCATCGGAGATGTGATTTGGAAGAGTTGAAAAAAGACACACTTTAATCCCCCTCGGAGATGTTTTGTTGTGTGCCAGGGTAGCTCAGCCCGGGAGAGCACTCGGCTGAAGACCGAGCTGTCGCGCGTTCAAATCCCGCCCCTGGCACGTTCCATATTGTGATAAAATAGCAAAGATGTGCTTGCCAGTACAATACATTGGTCACTCTTGCCAGTCATTTCCTTGAAATTTTCCTAAAATTTTCATGAAAATGTGGCAAAAATGTGAACGATAGTCTATTTTGACCAATATATGGGGGCACCAAAAGTCATTTTACTACAAAGTATCAAATGATGTCCCAAATTGCCATTTAATGTACATTTTTAATTAGATAGCCCCATCTTGAGATATTTGCTTAAATAGAAAAAACCTAACAATACAACATGTCTTCACAAAAGATCATATGTGAGCTTTGTGGTTCTGAAATAGTGCCACAGTATAGTAAAGCATATGGTGGAAATAGAGGTAGATGCTCCCGATGTGGGGTGGATTTTCCACTGGATTAAGAGGTAATTTGTATGTCTAAAGATACTAATGAAAATGATTCTGTTAAAGAAAAGTCTCGTTCAGACTCTGATATAATCAATGGTATGTTTTCCCGCGGTGCAGAAAAAACACTTGATACAGATAGCATGATTTTAAATACACAAAAGAGAGTCTGGGCAGCACTCAAAACAGGATACGAATACCAAGGGGTGACCAACAGATCAGATCAATTTCTGAGAAAGAATGCATTTGCCAAGATAAACATGGCTGTATTGTACGTTGATCTTGTTGGATCAACTACCATGACTTTAGAGCTCCCTGTAGAAAAACTTGCAACCATAGTAAGCTCATTCTCTCAAGAGATGGCATCCACAATTCAACATCACAACGGATTGGTGTTAAAATTTGTAGGTGATGCCGTAATTGGATATTTCATTGCAGAAGAAAACCAACTTTTAGCATCAGACAATGCTGTAAGCTGTGCACAGTCAATGGATAACGTGATTCAAAATGGAATAAACCCAGTCCTCAATCAGTATGATTATCCTGAACTGACAGCAAAGATAGGACTTGATTTTGGACAAAGTATTGTCATGCGGTATGGATCAGATCCCGCTGAATCCCACATCGATCTTATCGGACCTGCAATGAATATAGCGGCCAAGATTCAAAGTAGAGCACTGCCAAATCAGATCCTAATCGGCCAAGATGTCTTTCAGAGACTTCATCCAGATATGCAAAAGCATTTTAGCGAAATAGTTTGGCCTAGCAACAAATGGAAGTATCGTTCCAGAAACACTGGTGAAATTTACAAGGTTTTTGAATATAATCGACAATAAAGATTGGAATGTATTGTTCTATACTCTGTATCAAAATTAGACAGTAAATTTTCCCGGACACTCCACATGTTCATAGTGATGCTCAGTGAATTTTTCCTGAATCACATACATGACAATCTTGTGCAATTCATAGTCTTGAATTGGTTTCTTGCACTTTAGACATCTCTTTTCTGTTTTCATTATCTGTATTTGCGATCAAAAGTAGAAATCTATAAGGATCAGCGATCAGATCTAATTGAGCAAAAATGACTAGAATTTAACACTGTAGTATATCAAACGCCTAGCAGCAAGGCAAAAATATACCACATCATGTCTAAATTTATGGATGATTATGTGTTGAATCACCTGGAAAACCTGTATGGCCTGAATCCAAATGTGCCCCACATGGCATTCCAATTTCCTAGGCTCCCACCTGGAATGACTCATACTGCATTTCCGATTCACAGAATACCTGTAAAAGAGAGATTCGGCAAGAATGCATATGCCATCAGTAAGAGACTAGATGAGTTTGAGCAGACATACAAAAGACAAGCTGTTGGACTATTTACTGTGGGCCCCACACTGGTGCCTCCGGGACATCCACTATACTCTGACAGAATGTCAGAAACACTCAAAGCTGAAAACAATAAACTATTAAAAGAAAATTCAGATCTAAAAAAAGAGCTGGCAAAATTACGCGACAAGCAATAACCAAATTTTTATCAAATTCATAAAAATACTTTATAACTAATAATTATACCATTACAGTATGGTAGACACCCCTGCAGAGCAATGGAAAAAAACCATAACAGAATATAGAAAAAAATGCCAAGATATTCTAAAGATATCGGACAGTATACGATATGCCGGAGTAATTAATCAGTATGGAAGAACTCTTGCAGGTATGCTTCGACCAAAATTACAACCACTACTAGAATCTAGCCAAGCAAAAAACGAATTCTTTTTAGTTCCCACACTCATATCAATGCGCAAATATTCAGTGAAAGCACTGGGACGGATGGACTATATGTTGTTACATCACGGTAAAATATCTATTGTAATTCTACAAAAAGATTCTGTTACATATTATGTAACCATTGATAAAAAAGAAAAAGATCTTGTAAAGATTGTCTCCCAAGTCAAAAAGATGATTTAGGATGGAGTAAATCCGTGGTAACCTTCGGTCTGTCGTGTCTTGTCGTCAAATTTTGGCTCAAATAATGAGATGAGATAGTCATCAGGATCAAGCACTATTGCATTTTTGCCCGCATCCCTATCTACAATATCTCTGTAAAGTCGGATGCCCTGATTTGTGAGTTCTTCCACTGCAGACTTGACATCACCTACCAAAAAGCCAATGGTGATTCCATTCTCAATAGAACTACCTATGTGTTCGGCTGTAAGTGATGCTGGATGCAGACTCAAAAGAGCACCAGAGGTTCCAAGATCAATCCACGTTCTACGTTGGTTCTTTATGGGCAGTCCAATCAACTCATGGTAAAAATGTAGTGATTTATCTAGGTTTTTAACGGCCAAGATGACGTTACCGACTTTTTTGATATTCACATGCCTATTTACCTCAGAGTACATTAAATCCTTTTTTATTGCACTTCAACCATAGTCTCAGTTCTTTCTACACCGCTAATTCTTTGTATTTGCTCTGTGGTATCTTTGATTTTTACAAGTTCATCAACTTGGATGAATGCTACTGCATCAAACTGACCACTGGTGGGAAATGAATCATAAACAGACTCGATCTTGCGGAGCCTGGCTGCAATGAGTTTTTTGGGAGACTTTACTAGAACTATTGCCCTCACCACCCCATATTCACCTCAACTTCTATTAGAGTTTCTGTAGTAACTATATCTTTGATTCGCCTAAAATCAATCACCGTGCCGTTGATCTCGTTTATATTGCCTTGTAAGATGACGCTGATATCTGCACGGCCTGTAACTACAAAAATATCTTTAATTATTTTACGTTTCTTCTTTAGAATCTGAACAACCTCATCCATTTTACCAGCTTTGACTGTAATCAGACATAATGCTCTCATACTGATTCTTTGTATGTGAGACGGATAAGTATTACTTGATGGATTGTGCCTGTAAGACAATCAATGTAATTATTTGATTTATTTTGAAAAAAAATATACCACGCGATCCTCAAACACTAATCAAAAGCTTCTTGTGAACGTGCTTCTTCAAGGTAGGCGCGTCTTTCCTCGTTTATCTTTTCTTTGTCTATTGTGATGTCATCATCTACGATTACTAGCCCCATATCGTCAAGATGGTCTTTAACTGCTGGTTTTTCCTTGTCTTTTGCCTTACTTTTGGCAGGTTGTTTTACCTTACTTTGAGATGGCGCCTTACTGGTAATCTTGGCTTTACTTTTGGCAGGTGTCTTTCGTGTTGTTTTTGCTTTGCTTTTAACTGTCAGTTTTTCCTTGTCTTTTGCCTTACTTTTGGCAGGTGTCTTTCGTGTTGTTTTTGTCTTTTCCTTTGGTTTTCTAGCCATATATGTCGAAAAACAAAAAGTGAGTCATGTTATTAAATATTTTTGTGCCGAGTCTAACAAACCATTTTGTTTTTGCAGCTTTGTAAATATATCTTGTATGTAGAAACTAGCTTTGCAACTTTAAAAATTAACGTAAAAAAACACATCACATTATAATTACAACTCTTATACAGCAATCTCATCTTTTTGCACAAAACCCAACAAACATACAAAAACCATGTCTACTAAAAGTCATCATACTAAAGTGCCAATATCTGATGCACACTCTTCTATATCTTTGAACGAATCAATTGAATACCATATAGCATCATTGAATTTTATGGTATTTAGCTTGTTTTGGTTTGCATAATGTGGAAAAAGCGTCTTTTCAAGATCTCCAATTCTTGGCATATCTTTGAGTGCAGATCTACTTAAACAATAAATTCCAGCATTCATCCATATATCTGATATGTTGCTCTTCTCTCCAAATTTGGTAATTTTATTCTCGTGAATAGTCAGAACGCCAAATTTTGTGCGGAGCGGTATGGCCGCTATAGAGTTTGGCCTTTCTGCAAGCCTTGCCAAGTCAATATTAGTTATCACGTCCCCATTTAATACAAAAAACATATCCTCATCAATCATGGATTGGATTTTTTTTATAGCACCAGCTGTTCCTAACGGCTTGGTTTCCCGAGATATGGTCACTTTAAATTTCCCCGTCTGATTTTCACCCAAAAAATTTTCTAGTACATCTGACTTGTATCCGGCACAAATTATAATGTCAATAATTTGATGACTGTGCAAATAATTTATCTGCCATTCTATCAAGGGAACATTGTTTATTGGTACCATGGACTTTGGCATATAATCTGTGATTGGACGCAGACGCTTGCCCTTGCCACCTGCCAGTATAACTGCCTTCACAATATTTTTACATTCTAGTTGCATTAAAAGTAATGCTACTTAATTGCACAAATTATTTGGAGCAAAATTACACACGTGTCTGATACAGTTCCAATAGATATTTCACAAGATCATCAATCAACAGATCTACAATGTTGTTTTATTTTACATATAGAGCAAAAATGATATCCATTCATGTGCAGTACCCAATAATGCTGGCGATGACTAACTTTGACCATGTGTATAATGGATATGATTTGTTAATAGTTTTTTGCCATACTAGCTTTCTTCAGTGAGATAATAGTGCAGATCCATATAGCACTCTTTGCAATATTCCTTGTCATCCGTATGGGCGCACTCATAAACCTTAACGGACTCTGATCCACATTTGGAACACAATGGCACGCAAATAATATCTTGTTAGGATTTTTTTAGTTTTACTGTTCCCAGACCAATCTGAACTGCACCAGCAATCAGTAATGGAAGAGTCTCTGCCATTACATTACGGCCAGAGCTTTCATCTTCTGCTGGTTCTGCATTGCCAAGAACTACGGCCCCACCAATCAAGATGAGTATGCCTGCAATTATAATCATAATTCCGAGCAGTTTGGATGGCTCACTTTTTGAAATAAAAAAAGCCACTATTGGTAGTATCAGTGCTGGAAGTCCCAAACCCATGCCGCGTGTCTTATGATCAAATGGCAAAAAGCCTTCGCCACTATCTGTTTCATATCCTATAGCTACATCAGCACCATACACGACAAGCAGACCTATTGCAATTCCAGTAATTATTACCGCAACTGCTAAAGCCATAGCTTGAATCTTTTTTCACATTTAATAAACCATTGTCGATTAATGGTTTTTTGGGCTAACTGTTGCTTTATCTTTAAGATTGGTAGTTCTTTCCAACAATGAATCAACAGTATCAAATTGTTGACCTATTAAATTATAATGTCCCAGCTTTCTCAACGGTTTTGATATTTTTTTCCCATACATCTTTAAAAATACTCCCGATTCATCAATTTGAGGATCTGTATACTCTCCTTGAAATTCCTTGGGACCAAGAATATTATACATGATTGCTGGATGAAGTAGTTCTGTACTGCCAAGATGTAATCCCAGTATGGCACGCAGGTGTTGTTCAAACTGCGACGTTCTGCTTGATTGCAATGTATGGTGTCCAGAGTTATGCACCCTTGGGGCAATCTCGTTGATCAGTATTCTGTCATCTTTTGTGACAAACATCTCTATACCAAAGACTCCTGCCCCCTTAAGTATGGACATTGTATCTTCTGCAATTTTTTCTGCCAAATCTGCAATGTCAACTGATACGCGTGCAGGAGCTATTGTCTGACGCAATATATTATTCTCATGTATGTTTTCAACAAGTGGAAATGTCTTGATATCTCCATGTGTGTTCCTTGCCGCAATTACAGATACCTCCATTTTAAATGACACAAACTTTTCAAGCATCAAACTTTGTTCGTTGAAATAATCGTATGCCTTTGGGATCTGCTGTATGGTATCTATCTTGTAATTTCCCCGCCCATCATATGCGTCTCTTCTTGCCTTAAGCAATGCGGGAAATCCAAATTCTTCTATACGTATCTTGATGTCATCAAAGGAATCAATACTGACAAACTCTGGCACTGGCAGATTATTTTCTGTTAAGAACTGTTTCTGTAACAGCTTGTCTTGAATTATTCTGAGTGTTTCAGGTGATGGATTGACTTCTGCTAAGCCATTAATGTCTTTTAAGACATTACTGTTCCCAGATTCGATCTCATATGTTATAATGTCTGCTTTTTCTGCAAGCTGTACTATGGCATCTTTATCTTTAAAGTCAGCTACTATCTGTTCGGCTCCCTTTTGCGATGCTGGGCAATCCTTTGTGGGATCCAATACTATAACTTTTGATATGTTGGCTGGCATTGATTTGGCCGCCTCAGTAAGCATCATACCAAGCTGACCGCCCCCTATTATTCCCAATATTTTGCTCATCACACTGCCAACATGTGACCATCTAAAAAACAATATGCTTTTTTGTACATGTCTTCGTTATAGATAATAACGTGTTATGTTTTTTCTAGTCTGGTGACTCTGCAAAAAAATCAGGTAGGTATCATTATGGGATCAAGCTCTGATGCCCGAATCATGAATGGCGCGGCTGAAATTTTAGACAAGTTTGGCATAAAACATGAAGATCAAATAGTATCGGCACACCGTACACCTGCACGATTGGCCGAATATGCAAGTCATGCAGAAAAGACAGGAATCAAAGTGATTATTGCCGGAGCGGGAGGTGCAGCACATCTACCAGGCATGATTGCTTCATTTACTGTAATTCCAGTTATCGGAGTTCCAATACTAGTTTATAATGACAAACAGTCAAAGACAGACAGGACAAAGTTTTCTGCATTTGGCGGATTGGACTCACTTTTATCTATATCTGAGATGCCATCTGGCTCCCCCGTAGCTACAGTTGGAGTCAACAAGGCGGCAAATGCTGGAATTTATGCTGTGAAAATCTTGGCAAACGGATCTACTAGACTCAGAAAAAAGCTAAAGATGTACAAATCTGACCAATATAATTCGGTATTGCAAGAGTCCGAAGAGCTGAGAAGGAATGGCCTAGCTGAGTTTGTTTCTAAAAAGTCCTAATTACGTCAACAAGGTAAACTGTACATTTTTTGCTTTTAATGCCTCAATAAGTCGGTCTGCCTGCTCTCTTCCTTGTGTCTCCAAGCTCAAAGTTACTGATGCAGAACCCGCGTTTATTTCTGAGCTTAGTCGATCATGTACAACTTCAACGATATTTGCATTTGCCGCACTGATCTCATCTACTATTTCTTTGAACGCGCCAGGTCTGTCTGGCATCAATATAGATATTTTGAGTAGCCTTCCCATGCCTGCTAGTCCTTTGTATACAATTTGGCCTAGTAGGTACATGTCTATGTTTCCACCTGCCAGTATTGTGACTACTTTTTTTCCTGGTGATGGTTTTTTTGAAATCAGATGAGCAAGTCCTACTGCACCTGCCGGCTCAACTACAAACTTCATCCTTTCCATCAATAGAAACATTGCTTTGATGATATCTGAATCATCAACTAGCACTATATCATCAATTAAATCTTTGATTATAGAAAATGTCAATGGGCCAGGTAATTTGACAGATATGCCATCTGCAATTGTATTTGCACCATTTACTGTAGTTAGGGTACCAGACTTCCAAGATTCATACATAGATGGATATGAAGTAGATTGGACACCAATCACTTTAACGTGTGGATGATTTTTCTTAACTGCAAGCAATACGCCTGCAGCAAGACCGCCCCCACCTATAGGTAGATAGATCTCATCAACATCAGGTACCTGTTCTAGAATTTCAAGTCCAATGACTCCTTGTCCAGCAATCACTTTATCATCATCAAATGCATGGATCATTGTTGTGCCTGTTTTCTCAGCTATCATCTTGGCTTTGGCCGATGCCTCATCGTAGTTGGTTCCATCTAAAATCACGTTTGCTCCATACCATTTTGTTGCAACAACTTTGGCAGGTGATGCGTTCTTTGGCATAACTATTGTACATGGGATCTTTTCCTGGCTTGCTGCATATGCCACACCCTGAGCATGGTTACCTGCAGATGCTGCAATTACACCCATTTTTTTTTCTAGAGTGCTTAAAGATTGGATTTTGTAATGGGCACCGCGAATTTTGAATGCGCCAGTCTTTTGCTGGAATTCTGCTTTGAGATATACCTTGGATCCACTCAACATGCTAAATGTTGGAGAGTACAACAGAGGCGTCTTTCTGATCTTATCTGCACCGGCTGAGCTTGCCTGTATGATATCATCGTATGTAGGCATCATGGAAACTTTGCTAGTATCATGGTATATTTGACTCATTCCATTTGATTATATGATGTAAAGTTTGTATTATATTGATACATCTTTGAACCATGGCATCAAATTATACTAATTTTGATAATTTGTCTCCGATAATTTAGCTGTCAAGAAGGCATGCACATACATTATCTAGATTGTTTGCCAACTCAAGTTTGACGCGTTCAGGCATCTTGTTGGAATCAAACAGGCCCATCTTGGATCCATTTTTAATAAACTCTAAATCAAAAGCACATAGGCACCCTTCTTCACCTGCAACCAACCTTACATCATCAATAAGTATGGGCACCATTTGATAAGTCTCACGTAAAAGTGAGTCAAGCTCGTCAAATAATTTAGTTTTTCTTGTGGCAAGGTCTTTCAAGTTTGCGTCTGTTCCATTTTCGATATCTTGGTAGATTTTTTCTCGCAATTCGTCATTTTTAAAAAAAATCTCAAACAGTCGCTGATGATCAAGATTATCATGTCCTAACTCGTTCAACTTCTTTTGCACCATCTGATCACTAGTATCTGATAGTTGCTGTTCTGTATCTTTTGTTGTATCTACAATATCGGATAGTTCCTTTTGACAGTCAATCACCCTCTGATCAGGTTTGTAGTATAATAAAACGTGAAATTGTATTGACATGTGTCCAGAGAGCAAATAATTTTCTATTCTTTTTTCAAATTTGAAGAATATTCTCCTAATGTCATCATTGTTGGTGACAGATACATCTTGTATAGTCCAATCTCCCATCTTATTTGCAATTTTTTGGTAAAGGTCGCTGACAAAACTAGGATCAAATGTATTTTGCTCAACAATGGTGGAATCTCCCAACATAACTTTAGTGTTGACATGCTGTGTCTTTTCTGTAATTTTTTGAAGATATACCTCTTGGATCTTTTCAACTTTTTGATTTATCAGTTGAAAGGATTTGTCAGGGGATCCAGTACCTAATCTCACTGTATATCAATTGGATGTGGAATTAATAAATTTGTAACAGTTTGTCTTTGTGAGAGGATATTTTATTACATTTACTGCTACACAATACTATATATTTCACTTGCCTTGTTTAACAACTATTGAATCTTGGTAGTATGATCGTCACTCATTCACGCCGTCATTATCTATTGCCATCATTACTCCTAATAGTTATGACTGTCTCTTTACTTGTGGGTAGTGACGGACTACAAAATAACGCGTCGGCTGCTGCTCAGGTACTTGGTGCTCCGATTAACCTTGTAGCAATACCGGGAAATGAAGAAGTAGAGTTATCTTGGACTGCACCTACCGACACAGGTACCTCTGCTATAACTGATTATACCATAATGTATAGGGAACAGACAGAAGATGAAAACTTGCAGTGGACTACATATGATGACGGCAAATCCATTGTTACAACTGCTACCGTAAAGAAACTGACAAACGGTAAATACTATGAATTCATAGTGGGTGCCGTAAATGATGATGGTCGTGGATCTTGGGCACGTACAACAGCCACTGTGGGAGTTCCAGGTGCCCCGCTCAACCTAGTAGCAACATCTGGCATCTACCAAGTGACGCTCAATTGGGATGCACCAGACAGTGAAGGTGGATCCTCCATTTCAGACTATGTCATTCAATACAAAAAGCGTGTTGATGATGAATTTACTATATACAAAGAGGGTACTAATACTCGCACAACACTTACTATACATTATTTGAGCGATACAACTTATGAATTTAGAGTTGCTGCAAGGAATCAAGTAAATCAAGGATCTTGGTCAAACATAGCCTCAGCAACACCACAATCAACTTCATTTGGCCCACCTACCAATCTAATTGCTGTACCTGAAAACGGATTAGTGAAACTTTCATGGACTACTCCCTCAGATGTCGATAGGAGTCTGATCATAGGCTATCGTGTTGAGTTTAAAACAGATAAGACCTCCTTTGGTAATGGATCACGTGTCATTGGCACTTCAACCACTGTGTATAACCTGAATAATGGTGTAGAGTACACATTCAGGGTAGCTACGATGTCTCCTAGCGGGGCGAGTAGTTGGTCAGAGACAATATCGACAACGCCTAGGACCATACCTGGCGGCATAAATGGTTTGAATGCCACAGCTGGTGATGCACAAGTGAAACTTGATTGGGCAGCACCCATTAACAATGGCGGGGCGGAAATCACCGACTATATAATTGAGTACCAGATCAACGGCGCGGAGGAATGGACCAGACTTAATGATGGAGTAAATACGTCAACAACTATCACCATAACAGAACTGACCAGCGGCTCGTTATACTCCTTTGCTGTGGCTGCAGTCAATACCGCAGGAACAGGACCATGGTTCATAGTACATGCATATCCGACCTAACTATACAGATAATCATAAGAAACGATTCTCAATTTATCATATTTCATTAACGGACCTCAAAAGATCCAAATAGAATGCCAACTAAGCATATTTTATGTCTGTATACGAAAGATTATCAGAAAATCCCACCACTGTTCCAGTCCCACTTGGGTATTTCTGTCTAGTATAATAGTGGAAAAAATAGAAAAAATATACAAAAGCAGATAAGAAACGCCTCTCAAGAAAAAATAGGAGACGCGCCATCGATGCAGGATATAGATTCTCACTCAATATCAGAGATCGCGTACTGCTTACACTATTTTACTTTAGGACATACTCCTCACAGAGACTCGTGGCATTTGTATTCGGTACGATACCAGCAATAGTATCGCGTATAATTAATCACATGGTACCACTCCTCAAAAAG
>CAZIHR010000077.1:0-8165 GCA_964538885.1 uncultured Nitrosopumilaceae archaeon | reverse complement strand
TGGTACAACATCCAATATTTGAGTAGATTCAAGTCAGACGAATTTGATAAATTAAAGAGAAGATATTGTACCACTCCGCTATATTGAATGCATAAATAACAATATGTCATTTTTCGGTTGTGAGCGGCAAAGATCAATCCGTCGTAAGTAAGGAAGCATTGATGAGCACAAAACCGGGCAAGCAGATCATGAAACAAGGTTTATTCAAATCCAAAGGATACAAACTGTTCAACAGATACAAAGAGGAGGCAGAGAATATATTTCCCGACTTTGCAAAGCGCTATACTCGGGAACTCTTAAATGAAATCAAATCTGACAAATCACCCAATTCTACTCAACAAAAGTTCGGTGATGAGATAGGTTCTATCGAGATCACACTTGATGCATCTGAAATTGATTCTGTCCGATCAAGACTGTCAAGTCCCGATATATTACAAGACAGAGTATACCGTATATTGGATTCAAACTTTGTAAAGATGACTTTTCCTGTATTTAATGCACTGTTTGATGGAGCTGCCGAGTATTCCAAAAGAGATGGTGCCTCCCTTAGACAAGATATAGTTGAAGGTCACATATTGGCAATCGATCTTAGTGAACCGATGGACAGAATCGTAGATAAAGATGAAGATTTGGAGTATCTTGATGATTACAAGCTGATGAATCCCTACATATTGAAACTTGCGCGCGACAAAATTTCTAGAGGAGGAGATGCCATTTTAGATAAATTTGAGGAAGGATTCAAAGATGCTCGAATGGGACAATATCTTGATGAAGAGCTAAAGTCCCGCCCTACTTGCATCACAGAAGAAGATATGATGGTATCTTACAAGAAATATCGTGCAGTCATGGGTACTGCCGGAAGAAATATGGCACTTGCCGAAAAACAGCTTGGAGAGATCTTTTATCTGGGCATGGCTCATGCTGCAGAAGGAGTTGGATGCGGAAACGAGATCGAAGATTCACTAAAAAACAAATTCATTAAAATTCCTTCATGGCCACTATACTATTCGCTTTTATGCGGCGATGTGCAAAAAGGCTTTGAGATGACTCTGCAAAAAAGCAACTTGTATCTGCATGACGCGCGTCTAGCACTAGAGTTACTTCCTGAGAAATTCTCACACAGGGAATTCTTGGAATTCCTGTTTCTCACCGTAGAACATTATACTCAATACTGGTATAATAGGCTGGAGAAGGCGGCCATTTGGAACAAATTTGAGTCAAAACTTCCTGTTGTGTGATAAAATTGATGTGGTCTGAAAAATACCGCCCGCTTGAAATTTCTGATATGGTGGGCAACGAAGAGGCCCGCTCTACAATAGTTGAGTGGTTTGCAAAGTGGAAGAAGGGAACCAAACCGATTTTGCTGGTGGGTCCACCAGGATTGGGCAAGACAACCATTGCATATCTTATGGCAAAACAATTCGGCTATGATCTTATAGGACTTAATGCCAGCGATATGCGTGGCAAGTCGCGCATCAACGAGATTCTTCCTCCGGTTTTGGGAAATGTAAGCATTCTTGGCCTGCCGATGATCTTTATTGATGAAGTCGACGGCATTCACGGACGTGCAGATTACGGGGGAACAGAAGCCCTAATTAAAATTCTAAAAGAGCCGGCAGTACCTATAGTACTTGCGGCAAATTCTGATTATTCAGACAAGATGAAGAGCATCAAAAAGGTGGTAACTACTATCACCTTTAGATCCATTCCTCCCCGCTTGATGAGAGTATATCTACAAAGTATTCTAGCAAAAGAAAATGTAAAACTCAGTCCTGGTTCTACAATCAAAGCTATTGACAAGTCACGCGGTGATGTACGTTCCATGATTAATTTGGCGCAGTCACTTGTAACTGGCTTTAATCCCCAAACGTCCGTATCATTTGAGAGTATCAATGTAGATGTTGGAATTGACGCATTCTTCAAGGCAAAATCACTCGAAGAGGCACGAGGCATTGTATATTCCATACAAGTTGATCCCAGACAAAAGATCGACGCGTTTTACTCCAGCATAATAACAAGTTCACTTGACAACAAGAGACTTGCAAAGTCACTTGAAATTATATCGCAGGCAGACATGTTATATGGAAAGATAACTCGAACTCGTAACTGGAGATTACTCCGTTACTTGAATGAGATACTGGCCGGCCTATATGATACTGATGCGCGTGTCCGTTACACCAAATATAATTTGCCGTGGCCACTATTAAATCGAATTCGCTGGGATGGCCGTAAAATTAAGGCATTATGTAAATTGTTGGCAAACAAATTACACATGTCATCAAGCGCGTTTGCAACATTTTGTCTTCCATATATCTTATTTTGTATGAAAAATAATAGCTTGCAACTAAACATGGATGAAGAATTTATTGCTGTTCTTGAAAAGGAGATCGATCTTGTATCATGAGCTGGCGAAAGATACCGATGAAGTTTCCTGGTACATGCATCATATGTCATGAAAAGATCCAAGTAAATGAGATTGGCTTGTGGGCCAAAGGACTTGGTGTCAAACACGAAAAATGCGCCCAAATCAAAGAGTTACCGTGTATAGTGTGTGGAAATCCAGCAGGATGCTTGCAATGTGAGTTTCAGGATGTATGCGATCTTGATAGTGTCTCCCCATTCTGTATATGCAAAAAATGCAGTGGTGAGCGTGACTCGTTTGCAAAATATCAAAAATCAACACAGGCCAAATTTTCCTTACTTGGTACAAGACGGTGATGCTGTCAGCACCATGCTACTATGGATGACCAGCTGATCAAACTAAATTAATATAGGCTATGTTCTGTTCTTATTTGCAGATATGCATTCTGACAAGCTTGACGAGTTCTCCAAAAAAACTAGACTCTCGCTTCAAGGTGGGGGGCAGGATCGTATCAAGGCCCAACACGACAAAGGCAAGCTTACTGCACGGGAACGCATAGATCTGCTACTTGATGAGGGGAGCTTTACAGAACTTGATCCATTGGTTACCCACCACTATCACGAATATGACATGCAAAAGAAAAAGTTCTTTACAGATGGTGTGGTTGGCGGATACGGCACAATCAGTGGTAGACAAATCTTTGTATTTGCATATGACTTTACTGTACTCGGTGGGACACTTAGCCAGATGGGTTCAAAGAAGATTACCAAGCTCATGGATCATGCGGTGAGGACAGGCTGTCCAGTTATAGGAATTATGGATTCTGGAGGTGCAAGGATTCAGGAGGGAATAATGAGTCTTGATGGCTTTGCAGATATATTTTATCATAATCAGATGGCATCTGGTGTAATTCCACAGATAACTGCCAGCATAGGTCCATCTGCTGGTGGCTCTGTCTATTCTCCTGCAATGACTGATTTTGTAATTATGGTGGAAAAGGCGGGAACTATGTTTGTCACCGGCCCTGATGTTGTCAAGACAGTTCTCGGAGAAGACATCTCATTTGATGATCTTGGCGGTGCCACTACGCATGGCACCAAGAGTGGGGTGGCACACTTTGTGGCACAAAATGAATACGAATGCATGGACTATATCAAAAGACTGATCTCATTTCTGCCACAGAACAACTCTGAAGAAGCTCCAACTGTAGATACCGGCGATGATCCAAACCGCCTAGATCATAACCTTGTTAATGTAATGCCTGACAATCCACTACAACCATACGACATGAAGGAGATCATAAATTCCGTTGTGGATAATAGGGAATTCTTTGAGGTGCATGCAATGTTTGCACCAAATGTGATAGTTGGATATGGAAGAATGAACGGCAAGACTGTCGGAATAGTTGCAAATCAGCCACTACATCTTGCAGGTGCACTTGATATAGATTCATCAAATAAGGCGGCACGTTTTATCCGATTTTGTGACTCTTTTAATATTCCTATAGTAACATTTGTGGATACGCCTGGATATATGCCCGGCTCAAATCAGGAACACAATGGGATAATTAGACATGGAAGCAAGCTCTTGTTTGCATACTGTGAGGCGACCGTCCCCAAGATCACTCTGGTGATTGGCAAGGCATATGGTGGTGCATACATTGCCATGGGGAGTAAAAATCTGCGTACGGATATCAACTATGCATGGCCTACAGCAAGGTGTGCAGTACTTGGTGCTGAGGCCGCCATCAAAATCATGTACAGAAAGGAGATTGACCAACCTGGCACCGAAGATCTCAAGAAACAACTCATCGATGAATTTGCAGAAAAGTTTGACAATCCATATGTTGCAGCATCCCATGGTACAGTAGACAATGTAATTGATCCGGCAGAGACTAGACCCATGATTATCAAGGGACTTGAGATGCTTTCACGAAAGAGAGAAAAGCAGATTCCGCGCAAACACGGCAATATTAACTTGTGATGTATATGATTGAAAAAGTACTAATTGCAAATAGGGGGGAGATAGCACTACGTGTGATACGAACATGTAAGGCATTGGGAATCAAGACAGTTGCGGTATACTCTGATGAGGATTACACCTCCTTACACATAAAACATGCCACCGAATCCTACCACATAGGTGAAGCAGCACCAGCAAAGTCATACCTCAATCAGGAGAAGCTCCTTGAGGTGATGATTTCATCTGGTGCCGATGCAGTACATCCTGGATATGGTTTCTTGTCTGAAAATGACGAGTTTGCTGGCTTGTGTGAGAAAAACAAGATTAACTTTATCGGACCGTCTGCCTCATCAATGAATCTGTGCGGAGATAAGATGGAATGCAAAGCTGCAATGCTCAAAGCTGAGGTGCCCACAGTTCCTGGCAGTCCTGGACTTGTCAAGGATGCAGTTGATGCAGAAAAGATTGCAAATGACATTGGCTATCCCGTATTGCTCAAATCCGTATATGGTGGTGGTGGACGTGGTATCAGATTGGTCAACAACGACAAAGAACTACATCAGGCATACGAATCTGTTACTGGTGAGTCGATTGCAGCAGTGGGAAAATCGGCGATAATTGTAGAAAAGTTCCTTCAAAAGACAAGACACATCGAATATCAGATGGCAAGGGACAAGCACGGTAATGCTGTGCATCTATTTGAAAGAGAGTGCTCCATCCAGCGACGCAACCAGAAGCTTATAGAGCAAACACCGTCACCTGTAGTGGATCAAGAGACACGAGATAGAATAGGGGAAATGGTGGTACGTGCATCAGAAGCAGTAGATTATACCAATCTTGGCACCGCCGAATTTTTGCGCGCAGACAACGGTGAGTTTTATTTTATAGAGATCAACGCCAGACTTCAGGTGGAGCACCCAATAACTGAGATGGTCTCTGGTTTGGATCTTGTAAAACTACAAATAGATATTGCAAATGGTGAGCCACTGCCTTTCAAACAATCGGATTTGAAGATGAACGGCTATGCAATAGAATGCAGGATAAACGCCGAGGACACATTCCTTGACTTTGCACCCTCCACGGGGCCCGTACCAGATGTCACAATTCCTGCGGGACCCGGAGTCAGATGTGATACTTATTTATATCCGGGGTGTACGGTCTCCCCCTTTTATGACTCACTTATGGCCAAGCTTTGTACGTGGGGGCAAACTTTTGAGGAATCAAGAACTAGGATGCTTACTGCATTGCATGATTTTTACATCCGTGGTGTCGAGACATCAATTCCCCTATACAAGACCATACTGGAAAGTGAGGAATACAAGACCGGCCAGCTCTCAACTGACTTTCTCAAGCGTTATAATATGATTGAAAAACTAGAACAGGATCTAAAGGCAGAAAAATCCAAAAAGGGTCCTGCTGCAGTGGCTGCTGCCATAATTCATTCTGAGTACTTTAAGAGTCGCGTACAAAATGTACAGCAAAACAACAACTGGCAGATGGGATTGAGGTGACACAAAATAGATTATACAATTCAAGATGTTGAGGGTGCATTTGCAGGAAATATCACAGAGATGCTCGGCAATAACGAGTATATAATTAAAATCAACGATGCTGAACATCAATTGAAAATACTAGATATGAATTCACGCGGCATTGAGTTTGTGCTGGATCAACAATACCATACTGCAAAGTACTTGGAAAATACCACTAGGGAGATGCGTCTTGTGGTTGATAATGTTCCGATTACCATCAACATGTATGGCCACTTTGATGAGATTGTCTACAAGAACTCTGGTGGTACTAGTACAAGCAACACCCAACTAGCACTCAAGAGTCAGATTCCCGGCAAGGTGGTATCTATAGCAGTATCTGAAGGTGACTCTGTAAACAAAGGTGATGTGGTGTGTACATTGGAGTCGATGAAAATGCAGGTGGCAGTAAAGTCCCACAAGGCTGGCACCATCCAATCAATCAAGATTAAAGATGGGATTAGTATTGCCAAGGGTGATGTGATTGCGGAGATTGAGTGAAAAATTTCACTACTTTTTCAGAAATGCCTTTATCTCGTCATAGTTTGGTTCTTTTAGTGGATCTTCTGAGACCCACTTGTAACCTATAGTGCCGTCCTCCATAATTACAAATACGGAGCGCTTGGCGGCGTTATAGTCTTTGATGTGCAAGAGATCTGGCATCAGAATTCCATAGTCGCGGATTGTCTTACTGGTATAGTCTGCTAGTAGAGGAAACTTGTAATGGTTTTTTTCTGCAAACGCCTTGTTTGCAAATGGTCCGTCATTACTTATTGCAATTACTTGTGCACCCAGAGCTGTGATCTCATCCCACGAATCGCGAAATGCACACAGCTCATTTTCACATATGGGGGAACTTGCGGCCACAATAAACGAGACCACCAACTTTTTACCTCTGAATTCATCTAGTGTGCGCATCTTTAACTCTGTATCTGGCAGTTCAAAATTGGGAGCTGTTTCTCCAATATTTAATTCCATGATCGCCCTGTGTAGTTGTCCTATTAAGAACTTTGCAAAATGGTTTTTTGGAAAAATCGGCTGCAAAAAATGTGCATACCTTTTTATACAAAAGCTTAGGTTCAAAGCTGAATTGGTCGGGGAATTGGCGGGCAATTACAGTACAGTGGTGCTTATGTTTGGTTTTGCTGCAGTAGCTATGGCCCCTGCCTTGGTAATATCAAGGATGATCTCACCAAGAAAGAAGAGCAATCCTGTCAAATTTCTGCCTATGGAATGTGGGCAAGTTCCGTCAGGGGAGGGCAGAACCCACTTTATGATGCAGTATTATGCCTATATCTTGATGTTTGTGGTGTTTGATGTTGTGGCGATCTTTCTTTATGCGTGGGGGAGTAGTCTCTTGGGACTTCCCAAGTCAGCGACCCTGCCGATTATCGGCTTTTTGGCAATCATGTTTGGTGCTATGGCATTTGCAATATATCAATCGGGAAGACGGAACATATGGTAATTATTTATATAATTCAAGTTAATGGAGGTCGAGGTTAAATTGCTAAAGGATCTGATTACGCCACAGAATGCAAATGTGTTTGTTGGTAAATTGGGTGATATCTTGGAAAAGGCAATCGACAAACCGTTAGGTTATGCTATTAACTGGGGTCGTATATGGTCACTTTGGCCAGTACATATTGAGACGGCATGTTGTAGTGTGGAGTTTGGTGCCGCGTCCGGTCCACGATATGATGTTGAAAGGTTTGGAATTATTGAAGCATTTGGCTCTCTCCGACAATGTGATTTGATTGTAGTGCAGGGAACCATCACCAGAAAGATGGCACCGAGACTTCGTCTGGTTTATGATCAGATGCCAGAGCCCAAGTTTGTTATTGCTATGGGTGCATGTGCAATTACTGGGGGGTTGTATTTTGATTCCTACAATGTACTTCCCGGCATTGACGGTGTCTTGCCCGTTGATGTTTATGTTCCGGGTTGCCCACCTAGGCCTGAAACTCTAATACAAGGATGTATGCTTTTGCAAGAAAAGATCAAGAGGATGAAGGCTAGGAAGTTTGTATAATGAGTCTGGATTCTGAAAAGGTTGAGGAAAAGGCACAAGTTAAACAAGATTCTGCAAAATCGGTTGATGTAAGATCGTCAGATGCCAAGTCAGATACAAAACCTGAATCCAAGTCAGATACAAAACCTGAATCCAAACCCACTGCAAAACCTGAATCCAAACCCACTGCAAAACCTGAATCCAAACCCGCTGCAAAACCTGAATCCAAACCCGCTGCAAAACCTGAATCCAAACCCGCTGCAAAACCTGAATCCAAACCCGCTGCAAAACCTGAATCCAAACC
>CAZIHR010000076.1:0-8336 GCA_964538885.1 uncultured Nitrosopumilaceae archaeon | reverse complement strand
CATGCCGACAAAAGCAGTCTTCATGACAATCTTAGAAAGAGGGGTAATCTGTTTGTTTGCTTTTGCCGGACGCTTGGAAGAACGGTTCTTGGGTGATATATCATCTGAACTCCTTCTTGTTGGCATATATGATTAAATTTGCCAATTGGCAGCGATCATCATTCAATTGGGATTGTATCTATACATCACTTATCTTGAACAGCACGTCGTGATATAATTAAGATTTATATGAAATGCCCAACGGTTCACAAATACATGTCTGTAATAGAGACCATTTCTGATGTGAGCAACACTTTTCTGGCAAGAAGAGAACTGACTTGCAACTTTACGGGACTTGGTGGCAAACTCAAAAAATCTGATGCAGCATCCATGGTATCCAAAGAATTCAAGTTGGGTTCCAAAATGGTGATTCCAATGAGACTATACACACATGTGGGCCGATCGTTGGTTACCGGAACGTTTTACGTTTACGACGATGAGACTCTTGCAAAAAAGCACATCAATCCCACCATATTTGCAAGACTGGAAAAAACTGCAGCAAAGGAAGCTGAGACAGCAGAACAACCTGTAGAGGCGAACAAGGAGGCCAAAGTAGAAGACGCCAAGCAGGCAGAACAGGACGCGGCAGCAGAACAACCTGTAGAGGAGAACAAGGAGGCCGAATCAAAATAATGGCAGGTAAAAAAGGCTCCAGTCCTACAATCTCCAGCTATTACAAAATTGAAGGCGATACTTTGTCCCGTATAAGAAAGATATGTTCCAGATGTGGTAAGGGTGTATTCATGTCTGAACACAAAGACAGATACGCATGTGGAAAATGTGGTCTGACAGAATTTCGTTAACTGTTATAATATATACAATCAATACAGCTTTCTCTTTTGAATTTTGAGACTTTTTGCATCTAGCTCATCTATCTTCTTCAAAAATCGTGGATCCAGTTTTATCTTGGCAAGAGATTCTGCAGACAGTTTTACCGTATTGGAGTCAAGTGCGATATTCATCTTGGGCATACCTTTGTCAATCCATAACTTTATCACTTTATCTTCTAGTTTATAGTCACGAAATCCAGCAGGAAATCTTTTGGTGATGTGATTTAGCAGAGTCCTGTCCTTGAATACCGCTCTTGGCTCAAACAGTCTACTCTCATCTGCATATATCCCTTCAAACAAGTTCCCAGTTATCTCGTCAGACAGTATATCCATTTTTGATATCTTTCGTATCAACTCTAAAAAGTGCAGAAATTCATGAGCCAATATGGCATGTATTGTACCTTTGAGACCATATGCCACAAGTGGTGCTGAAATCTGAATAACTACATGAAATACATCCTTTGGCATAATTGGAATCGTCCTTGCAAACAGTATGCCAAATTGGTACGAGTGGGGATCTGGTGCAGATATAGCTATGGCTGGCTCAACATATGCCGCAGGATACTGTATCCCTGATGCCTTTTCAATTCGATTGATGCCTTCAACTACAACGGGAAAGCGTTTTTTAATCAACTCGTACACTTTTAGTGGAATTGTTCCTTCTTCGCGTGCCACATTCAGTCTTGCAAGCGGATCCAACATATCTACTCCACAATACTGGACGTAAAAATCTTGATTTTACCTGAATCTGGACTTGCCAGACTTTGCCTGTTTCTTTCTGCGCCTTTCGGCCCGCTGATCGGCATGCCTCCGATGTTTTCCTTTCTTCCTGATGGGCATAAAATCAGTCAGAATTTGCATTAGTTATTTGTTGTCATTGGTGTATATCTACAAAGTCAAATTGGACACATCTGCATGTATCCTCAAGCACCTGACTAATACTGGGAGTTACGTTATCCCCTTTCACAAATCGTCTAACTGGAAGACCGCCCTCTGCATCTATAGTTATAGTTAGTTTACACTCTGATAATCTTCTATACCTTATAACTCTGACAGATTTCTTAATACGTCTTCCAGAATCATCATACACTGTGACCGGCAAGATGAATCTTTCCTTTAATCTTTTGAGTGTGGTAGAGTGATGTTGTAGTTCAGTCATGACTGTGATTTTGATTGTGGAAAAGAATCGTATCGGCATATTGGGAAAATTATTTAAAATCTGACACCTATGCAATTCCACAAAATCCGTCTGTATCTTGCGTTCCAGTCTTGGACATTTCCTGACTGGATTTTGAAGTCTTGCAAAGAATGGCCTACCTGCACCCAACACCAAACTGGATTTATCTTCTCCTCCAATCCATGTGAACTTTATTCCTGTACAGCCAAATTTTGCAGTCAAAATCTCTGAGATCTTTTTTTCCACACTCTCAGAATCATCAGTGCCCAGAAAGTCACATTCCTTGCATCCCTCTCCAAAGCAACTCTTACATGGAACCGCCTTTTGGGGAAATCCACGCCGCGTCTTTGTATATCTTCCTTGAATAATTATCGTCTTTGTACGTATCTTGCATGTTCCATCACTGGTGTTGACTGTAAGCGTAAGATCTGGATCAAGCATATCTTGTATCTTTCTAGTTCTTCTAGCAAATCGCCTTGTGAGCTCTCTTGTGATGCTGGTCTTGATGCCGTCTGTTCCTATGAGCATGAACTTTGATCGTATGTGGTCGTCTCTGTCTACCACTGATGATTTTACATGAGTTCCCACAGCAAACGTCTCAAAGCTATACTTTGATGACTCGTCCAGCATTGACTTTAGATATATGTTAATAGTGTTCGAGATATTTTTGCAGATGTAGCACCGTACCTGCATATCGGAATCGGCCGTCTCTATTCTGTCAGGCAAAGAGTCTGTACGTTTTGAGAATAGTCTTACTTTGCATTTGTCACACAGCAGATAATCTTTGATTGTAGTTACTGTAGATCTAGTCTTTTGCACATATGTCATATTTTCAGTTTGGCCACCATAGTATAATAGGGAATCTAGCCCAAACCCATGCGCCTCAGCATACCTTGCATTTGTCGCCCTTTTGATGCCTTCATCACATTCTTGGAATTTTTGTAATTTTTGAGCAGGTCTTTTACATCATGTTCTGGCCATCCTGAACCGCGTGCTATTCTCTTTATTCTGGATGCGTTCAACAGATCAGTTGGAGCTTCTTTTTCGGCGACAGTCATACTTTGAATAATATATCTCCATTTTGTAATTTTATCTTCCATATGATCCAACTGATCATTTTTGACTGCCCCCGCAAAGCCAGGCATATTATCTAGAACCGTCTTCAGTGAACCCATATTTGCCAGCTCTTCTAGTTGGTAGAAAAAGTCATCCATGTTCATCTTTCCGCCTGCAATCCTCTTCATTCTGACTTCGTCACCTTCTTTTTCTAGTCTCTTTGCCAGATCTAGCACTGCCTGAATATCCCCCATGCCGAGTAATCTGCCCACAAATCTGGTGGGGGAAAATTTCTCCAGATCGTCAATACGCTCCCCCGTCCCCACATACATGATCTGTGCTCCAGTTGCGGCAGATGCTGCAATTGCACCACCACCTTTTGCTGAACTGTCCAATTTTGTTATCATGATGCCGCCCACGGGAACTGTCTTACTGAATGCATCTGCTTGTTTGAAGCATTGTTGTCCTATTGTGCCATCAATTACAAGCAACGTAAGATCTGGACTTGCTACCTTGTTGATGCGATTCATCTCATCAAGCAAGTCTCCCTCTTCTTTGTGTCTACCTGCAGTGTCAATTAGTATGATGTCAAGTGGCTGACCCTCAAAGTGTTCTAGTCCGTTTTTAACAACCTTGGGCGCATCATCAACATTTTCCTCTCCATATACTTTTACATTTGCCTTTTCACACATTGTCTCCAGCTGGATCAGCGCACCGGGCCTGTAAGTGTCTGCACCTATAACTCCTACAGAGTAACCCTGCTTTGTTAGAAATTTGGCAAGCTTTGCTGTGGCCGTGGTCTTTCCACTTCCTTGTATTCCCAACATGACAATTTTATTTTGTCTATCTGCTTTGAACTCAAAACCTGTCTCCTTGCCCAACAAATTTGAGAGCTCATCGTATAGTATCTTGACAATGTGATCTCTTCTTGAGAGTCCTGGTGGAGGAGATTCATGAAGTGATCTGTATTCTAGCTTTTTTGTAATTTCTAACACGAGCCTTACGTTGACATCCGAATGTATCAGTGCCCTTTGTACATCCTTGGCCAATTCTTTGATTAGATCCTCGTCTATACCATAAGATTTTACGACCTTTTTGATTGCGGCCCGGAGGTTATCTCTCAAACCATCAAGCATCATTTTCTACTATGGCATCTGTTATTTCAAACCTTCCCCTGTATCCGTCCCAGAAGCTTTTTCCATGTTGTATTTTGATGGGTTTTGAGAACAGGGGACAGTTTGTAACAAACGTTTCTGCCTCCCCGCCCTCAAAGTTCAGATTAAATCCATATTTTTTAGCTAGATCTGCCAGTATTATTACATCCTCTTCTTTGATCTGTTTTCCCAGCCATGTGTTGTCTAGGCCACCTGCCGACACACTTGTAATTATATATTGAAATCCATCGCTGTTTAATCCAAACATGTATTTTTGAGCACTTGTATGCCATAAGGGAGCTACCATTTCTATATGACATTTTTTACATAGATCATGGAATTTGTTCAACTGAAATATGCTTGATATGCCTCCATGCACTATACCGTTTATATCAAATTCGTTTTTTGCCCGCATCACCACATCTTTTAATGTATCTAACTCATCTACAACGTCCCCCGCTTTTACGCTGGCAGTCATATGCGGAATCTGCATTGACTGTGCTTGAATGTATGTCCAAGTTGCATTGGGATGATGTAGCAGGAGACTCTCATCTGACTTGGGCAATATGGTAATCAGACATTTGATATCGTGGCCTTGTTGTTTTGCCAAAAATGCAGCATATGCACTGTCTTTTCCACCTGAAAATAGTGATGCCAATTTCAATGTGTGATGGATTCGTGTATCGGAATTATTTCTATTTGAATAAAAGTGGGATGCTTCATAACTCATAATCATCATCACCGCTCAGATGGCTTTTCCGCTCATCATCAGCACCCAATTATCGTATGCATTGTGTGGCTATTTTAAAGAAGCGTAGGCATCATTTATGTATCAACTCTTAATGCGCATGACCTTTGTTCTGTCCATTACCTTCCAGTATTCCACATTTTGGCCATTATCTAAATTGCCCCGTATTTCATCGTCTACTAGTGTGACATCTATAGTCTCAAAAGTCTCCGAATCCATTAGTTGTATTGTGTCGCCTATTATTGAGATGATCTGTCCAGTTCTTTTGTCAATTAATGGTACATGAATCTGCATGCTGACTGGTCCAACATGGGGTCTTTTCTGGCTGTCAAATACACCGACACCGACAATTCTAGCTTTGGCCGCACCATGCTTTCCTGGTTTTGATGTATCATATTCAACTATCCTACATGGTTCACCGGTTGCTTGATCACCTACGGGAAGCAAAATGTACGACCCAATTTTTAGAGATCCCAAGTCCGCCGGCTTGCTCATGGGATTCAGATTTGTGTCGAATATTTAACTTTTTTATTTCAATTGTTCTAAAATTGACAAGCTGAGTAAATTGGTCATTGTAAGTCCCCTTCTATTGGCATCGCGCCTTGTTTGTTCACAGTATTTTTTGACACTTTGATGACTCTTTTCACTCGTTACTTCAATAACTAGAATGTTTTCTGCATATGGGAATGTAAATCTTGATGGTGCAGTGCAGACCGTACTCATGTTTCCAAATCCTGCAATTTCTACCTTTTCCTTCTTTAGTAGTATGTCTGCAATTTCTTGGAGGTCTTGTTGTTCTCCATACTCTAAATAATATATAGATACAAAATTTGTCTTTCCCACAACTTCCCTTGAAAACAGACTGTCTCTTATATTAAATACAAAGCTTGTCTTGTCTTGATTGTGTTTTGCCAGATCTTCTACAATTTCGCGATCGTCATTGAATTTTGCCACGATGTAGTGATTTGTGGATTCTGTAAAGTACATCTTACCTTCATCAGAAAAAGTGCTTGCCACAAAATACATGCTGGAGATATTCTTAGAGTTCATCCATGTCTCTTTTAGCTCTACTGACTCGTAGTTGTGCAGGTATGGGGCACATACATACCCTGAATATACCAGTTCCAGCTCAGACATGATCCTGCTTGGGATTAGGGTATTTATGCTTTCAATCTTAACATGACTAGAAATTCAGGCATTGACAGATATCATATAAATTTTGTAGCTGTTAATGTACTGCCTAAATTACAGATAGTTTTTTAATGGTATGTGGTATCGTGTTCTTTGTCCCAAGCTAGCTCAGCCTGGTAGAGCTCCCGGCTGTAGTTGTTGGCTCTGGCTGACCGAATAGCAGCATATCAGGCATACAGAAACCGGGTTGTCGAAGGTTCAATTCCTTCGCTTGGGACTACAACCCAAATTTAACTATCAAATTAACTGTGATCATAAATGACTTGCAGAAGAGCTTGAGCGCAATCGTATATCGTAATGTATTTATGAAATTTATTGTACAAACATGAGCAATAGATCCCTTACTGGCCATAGAAAAAATATGATGCAAACAAATGAAACTCAAAGATACCACAAAAGCTTGAAAGGCATATTTTATAGCTCAATGAACTGTCTGTTGACACGCTTGAGAATATACAGCAACTAAACACAGCAGACTTTTGTGCTGATTTTGTTAAAAATTCTGATTCTGGAAATCATTCTAAATACATCTGAGACATTTTTTATTGATGCGTATAATGTAACGAACATGTGACACATTATATTTCAAGATGAAAATCACATCATATTGACACTGCAAGGATCCTAATTCCTTGATATACCAAACAATCAGAGCTTACTTTTGCCCAAGTTCTATTTTGAAGAAAACCATCTGCTGATACATGTGGTGCCTTTAAGTTAGAATTGCCATCAAAAAGCAGTTACAGAATCGCATTTCTGGCCTAAAACAAAAATGCAAGTATGTGTTTGCTCATGTGTGAATAAACTAGAGATAACTGGATTGTCTGTGCAGTATTTGGCATCTAATAAACGCGTTTATGCGGTGGATGATGTAGATTTTGAGCTGGATGCTGGAAAATCAATTGGCATTGCAGGAGAGAGTGCTTGTGGCAAAAGCACGTTGGGGCTTGCCATAATTCGTATGTTGTCTGGCGTAAGAACTAGTGGCCGAATACTTTTTGATGATACATCGATTCTAGATATGACAGAATCTGATTTTGATAGTGATTATAGGTGGAAGAATATATCTATGATCTTTCAGGGTGCAATGAATTCCCTTGATCCCGTATTTACAATAAAGAACCAATTTCTTGAAATATTTCGTCAGCATGGCATTGATGGTGACGCGGACAAGTTGATCATCGATGCAGTAAAGTCAGTTGGCCTAGATGAGACAATTCTGAAAAAATATCCACATGAGCTTAGTGGTGGAATGAAGCAACGCGCAGTAATTGCAATGGCATTACTATTGAAACCCAAATTCGTTATCGCCGATGAGCCCACAACTGCCCTTGATGTACTTCTTCAAGCACGAATAATTGATTTGCTTAAGGATCTTAAAAGACAGGGGACATCATTTATGCTGATTACACATGACTTGGCTATATTGTCTGAAATGGCTGATATGGTTGGAATCATGTATGGCGGTCAGATGGTCGAATTTGGCTCCTCTAATGCCGTCTACAAAAATCCGAAACATCCCTATACCCAAGGACTATTGAGATCAATTCCAGTTCTGCACGGCAACAAGCCCTCATATATACACGGCACTCCTCCGGGTCTACTAGAACCTGCCACTCAATGTAGATTCATTGACCGTTGTCCGGAGGCAATGGAAAAATGCAAACAACTCCCGCCCAAATTCAAGACTGATTCTGGTTATGTCCGGTGTTGGCTGTACAACGATGCGGATTGACCGCCTAATTTCTTTTGTGATGTTACAATATGATACGCTGACTTTAGATGATTTAACAAATAGCCACACTTGTACTTTTCATTGTCGGTCTATATTACAAATAGAATAAATTATACTCTGATGTCTTTTTGGATTGATACTGATCAACTGCAAAGTAATTTTGTTATTTTTTCAACTTGACATGTTTGAAGACATGATAACCACCCCGCCGTAGTTATTGTGATGGAACGACCCCTACACAAAAATGGGCTCCGCGCCCTTGTGATTGAATGGGGCAGTCCGAGCTGCTGTCTAAGTTGGCTTTATTTTATGATAGGCGTATGCAGCTTTCGTTTCACCATACATCCGCAAGGAGGTGATAGAAAGGATGAACGTAAGCATTGGAATTGACATTGGAAAGAGAAAG
>CAZIHR010000075.1:0-5727 GCA_964538885.1 uncultured Nitrosopumilaceae archaeon | reverse complement strand
CCACATTATGGTTACCATCTTGTTGGCCACCACAACAATGGCCAAGGCGTGCTTGTCTGCATGTCTTTGTTTGGCAGACTTGTAGATTGTCTCCATCTTGGAGTCATGTAATACTGCGGTGTTTGCTGCCTCACACATGATTTAATTGACAAGCTTGTTGCGGTCAATCTTTTTGATCTTTCCCACAAATTTCTTATAGATCAGACAGGTCAGGTGGGGAGGGCCATACAACAGACTCTAGCAAAGACGTTAGTTTTTAAAGATAGAGAAGATCAGGCAAAAGTATGCCCAAATATAAAATGGATAGATGGAATCTAAAAAGACTGGTACATGATAGCGGCAGACGATCTCTCCAGAACCAGATTGGTGAGGTAGAAAAATTGGCTACCAGATTTGAGAAGAGAAAAGCCAGTCTAAATTCCAATATATCCAACAAACAATTTCAAAAGATCCTCACAGACATGGAAGAAATAATACATAAGATGAGCATCATAGGAGGTTATGCATCATTATCATACTCGGCCGACACTCAATCCGATAAGACAACATCACTGGTAACTAAGGCATCCAGATTGGACTCGGAGATTGAAAATCAAATTATATTCTTTGATTTATGGTGGAAGAACAAAGTAGATGAAAAAAATGCAAGGCGTTTGCGCCAAGGAATGGGAGAACTGACAGAATATCTCAGACATAAGAGATTTGTCGCAAAATATTCGCTTGCAGAATCTGAAGAGAAGCTGATCAATACACTAGATGTTACAGGAATTACGGCACTTGTAAAGCTGTACGACAAAATTACAAACTCGTTTGTATACAAAATGAAGCTCGGGAGACGAATCAAAAGTATGACACGCGAAGAGTTGACAAACCACATCCGCAGTACAAATCACAGAACAAGAGAAACAGCATATAAAACAATCCTGACAAAATACGAGGATAACAAAGGGGTGATTGGAGAGATTTATCAAAATATTGTATTAAACTGGAGAGATAGAGGAATGAAGATCAGGGGATATGAGTCCCCAATATCAATGAGGAATACAGGAAACAATGTAGATGACAAGACGGTCGAGTCCCTGTTGGCAACATGCAAAAAGAACAGGCACATATTTCAGAAATTCTTTGTTCAAAAGGCAAAGATGTTGGGCATGAAAAAACTACGCAGGTATGACCTATATGCACCCATAGTTGCCAAAGGCAAGGTAAGATACACATATGACAAGGCAGTAAGGCTTGTACTAGAGTCACTTGGCAAATTCGACCATGAATTTGAGGATTTTGCAAAAAGGGTGTTTACAGAAGATCACATAGACTCGGAGATAAGACACGGTAAGATGGATGGAGCATTCTGTAGTACGGTAAGTCCAAAAATCACTCCGTATGTGCTAATAAACTTTACTGGAAAAACCAAGGATGTGTTCACTCTGGCACACGAACTGGGCCATGCAGTACACAGTCAAGCAGCTGAAAACAGATCGATTCTTGTGCAACATGCCTCGCTACCTCTAGCAGAGACTGCATCAACATTTTCGGAACTGCTGCTTTATGACAGCATTTCAAGCAAGATGACTAACGAGGAGAGAAAAGTCATACTTGCCGAAAAGATTGATGATCTATATGCTACCATACTGAGACAGTCATTCTTTACGATGTTCGAAGCTGATGCCCACAAACAGATTGCAGATGGAACCACGATAGAAGAGATTTCAGAATTATACATGCAGAATTTAACAGAACAATTTGGCAGATCGGTTACACTCACTAGAGACTTTGCAATAGAGTGGAGTTACATTCCGCACTTTTATCACACACCGTTTTACTGTTATGCATACTCGTTTGGCTGCCTACTTGCATTGTCATTATTTCAGAGGTATAAAAAGGAGGGAAGGGATTTTGTCCCAGCATATATGGAGATACTATCAGCGGGAGGTTCCAAAAAGCCAGAGGATCTGTTAGCAGAGCACGGCTTTGATATAAGAACACACAAGTTCTGGCAAGAGGGTTTCAGATATACCAGAATGCAGACAGAGGAGCTTGCCCGATTGGGATGAGAATTTACCTATAGCGACGCTTGTAAATTTATGTACATCACAAAATATGTGTGAAACAAGTACAGAATTACAAGGTGCTTTATGATAATATGCTAAATCAATTTACTGTCTTACAATCTAAAGTTGTGAAGATGAAAAAAGAACACGAACAAGAAATAGGGGGATTGAAGATCGTAATTAAACAGCAAGCAGAACAAATCAAACAACTAAATGTTCAAATCAGAAATATTTGACGGCGTGACGCGTTCCATGATGGGCCCAACATATCACCATCCAAGGATATCATCACGCAGCAGCAACTACATAAGAAGAACATCAAGAACAGACAGCCATCTGGCAGAAAGCCAGGGGGACAGTCTGGGCACAAGGGCACCACCAACAAACCCAAACCGGATCGTATCGAGCCAGTCAAGATGAAAAAATACAACAGTTGCGGCTCGGGGCGCATACAAGATACACATGTAGAGAACAGGACAATAACTGACACGCCGCCACCTCCACCGGAGACAATTCGGTATGACATATCTCACTATGACTGTAAAAAATGTGGCAAAATTGACATGTCAGCAGATCCGGGAATGCCTCCACATAACAACTATACAGAACGCGTCATACGTGATGATATAATACCACAACGCAACGCGCGTCACAAGACTGTCACTATACAAGGAAGACATGTCAAGATTACTCACATTTACATTGACTGCCAGCAAGCAAGGCATATTAGTTGCCAGAGCAACTCTCGAATTTATACTGGACCATGACTGGGATATCTTCGAGAGGGCAGATGATATGCCATTCTCACTTGTAAATTCAGACGGCACCAAATATAACATATTTGATGATCCTGGCCCGCTAATTCCCCAAATGGCGCGACAGCACCAAACGATTATTGCATAGAGCCATTAAGACGTGGGATCCGTCTGGAGTCAAATGATACAGCTCTAACCTATAATTTAATGTCCAATATCTTGGCATGTATTATTCGAGTCAGATGAATTTGACAAATTAAGGCGGACCTGACATTGTACCGAGAAGATCCCTCAACGTGGACAGTATACCACAAATCAAAAAAAGTCAAAGAGTTCGTTGAATCGTATACTGGCAAGATAATATTGGTGTACTTGCCATCGTATATGCCGGAATTGAATCCATGTCTGCTATACCTGAAAAATGGAACTGCAAACACATTGTACAAGTCAGTAGTTGCGATGAATTCAGAAGATGTTTAGTCGTGATGAGGTCATAGCAGCAAAATTGAGTGATTACTTGGTATAGTTCCCAGTATAATCTTCAAGATACATAATGGGGCTGGCAGCCATACGCACTGGCTGCCAGCTTGTTCCCCGAACGGTTTGAAATCGATGTCATAATTGCTGTCACGATTGACTGATTTAAACGTTTGAAATTCACCGCAATAAATCAGACATATGTAATTATGAGATTGGTCGAGTGGTATAGTTATGACACTCTGATTTTATGAATGGTAAAAATCATACTTTGCAGCAAGATAGAGTTTATCATCTACTTTTGCCATAGTTGTTTTTTCTGCTACGGCCATCATGCCTTCTGTTTCTTGCTTGTGCTCCTCGCGGGCCCCTTCTAGGCGACTTGGTATTATACTTGCCTCTACCATCCATCGAGTCTTTATCCGTCCCAACTTGTCCATATTTGCCACCAAATCGTCTTCTTTGGTCTCCGCGTCGTGTATCTCTCCGTCTTCCGAATCTATCCTGACGTTGGCCCTTGAAATTGTCAGATCTTTGCGTTCCAAATTTTCGTACCGGGATCTCCCTTTTGAGTGGGTCAGGAATAGATATCTTGATGCCCATCTCTTCGTTCAAGTCAGTCAGCTTTACCTTTATCTGCCTCTTAATCAATTCCCAGTCACCTACAGACGAATAGGACACCAATGTGATTGCCTTTCCCTTGGCACCTGCTCGTGCGGTTCTACCAATTCGGTGAAAATATGTCATCTCTTGATTTGGAACGTCGTAGTTTATTACAAGTGCCACACGCGGGACATCAATTCCTCTAGATGCCACATCTGTTGCCACTAAGATGTCAGCTTTGTTGCTCCTGAACTTGGACATTGACTGCTCCCTTCTGTGTTGTGACATGTCGCCCTCAATTGATACGGCGTCAAATCTTTCATGGTGTAGAAACTTTGCCACGTCGCGTGTCCGGTATTTGGTGGAGCAAAACACGATTGTCTGACCATGTGCATTTTTGATAAAGTTTACAATATGCTTGAACTTGTCTCTATCTTTTATCACCAGAAATGATTGATCTATTCCCTCACCACTCAAATCATCTGCATCAAGCAGGAAATGTTTTGGGTTTTTGAGATAGTCCTCAGACAACCTAAGAATCTCAGTAGGCATGGTGGCAGAAAACAACGACATGACTCTTTTTTCTGGTGCAAGATCCAAGATAAACTGAATATCATCTATAAAACCCATATCAAGCATCGTGTCAGCTTCATCAAGCACTATGTGTGTTACATCTTTAAGATCTATAGAGCCGCGCTTTAGGTGATCAATCAATCTGCCCGGTGTAGCTACTACAATTTCTACTCCTCTTGCAAGAGAGTCAAGTTGGACACCCATTCCCTGTCCACCATATATGGTGGCCACTTTGATGCCTGTATACATTCCAAATTTCTTTATCTCGTTAGTTATCTGTATGGCAAGCTCCCTCGTAGGGGCCATTATTAGCCCCTGTATGCCACCTTTATGTTTCAGATCTTGTAGAATAGATAATGCAAATGCCGCCGTCTTTCCAGAGCCAGTATGTGCTTGGCCCACCACATCTCTTCCAGTAAGCAGTACTGGAATTACTGCTTCTTGAATCGGAAAGGTGGTCTCAAATCCGAGATCACTAATTCCCCTCAACAGGTTTTCCTTTAGTCCTAATTCTTCAAATCGTGTCATTGTATATTCTCTCTTAGCAATGACGAACAAGCCATCGCCTTCGTCATTATTCCGATATTTGAGATCTGGTTATGTGGTATAATAAACGCTTGGCTAAAAGGCAGTTAGCCCAAATGTGCCACAAGTCACGTCATTACGGAGATAATTTGGGCTCACGTATTATAACTTGATTTGAAATTTGAATGTGGTCAATGTAAGTATAGTCAGATCCAAATAGAGCAAGAATCGACATATCATCCATTTGTTGTACATCAATAAAATAGTAAAAATACGGCATCCTAGATACAATGCAGTTTGTCCTGATCCTCATTGTCTAGATCTCGCGATATCTTGTTTATCATCCATCTATTTTTGTATATTTTTAGATCTATTCTAGGATCGTTTGTAGCAAACCCGATGTATTTTTGTTCAGGTTTTGTAGGATCCTTACATTTTTTTATCTTCATCCCGTATTCTGCGGAATTCAATTGGCCCTCCATCCCAACTGTAGATATGTCAGTTTTGGCATTGGCGCGCAAACTTGCGCAACGCGATTATAACATCGTGCGTGTTTCTGCACGGCATCATATATGTCACGCCGCGCTTATCTAGAGTTCTGATGCAATCCACAGAAAAGAATTCCCTGTCAACAAGTACTAGCCCCGGTTCAATTCCCAGATTTTGTATAGAAGTTAGTGTTTTTTCAAGGAAATCAGGCACGGAATCACCCATCTTCATATGAAATACAGCAAGATTCAACG
>CAZIHR010000074.1:0-4077 GCA_964538885.1 uncultured Nitrosopumilaceae archaeon | reverse complement strand
GCATTTTCTCACGTTATACGTAGGTTTTATGATGTCAGATGGTGGAAACGGTGCAAATAATACCCGCTCTACAGCCTAAAACCAGTCGTCCATCGTTGTCGGTTTGTCCGTTAGCCACCCTAGAATCTTTTTGTTCGCTTTTAGCATGTCTTTCTTCGCAAGGTCGTTGACTATGGTG
The DNA here is from genome assembly GCA_964538885.1 of uncultured Nitrosopumilaceae archaeon. Taxonomy (GTDB): domain Archaea; phylum Thermoproteota; class Nitrososphaeria; order Nitrososphaerales; family Nitrosopumilaceae; genus JAPOPJ01. The sequence continues at coordinate 3,899 of CAZIHR010000074.1, read as the reverse complement.
GATTCCTTCATAAGAGTATCTGACTGGGACTGGAATTCCTCGTTCAGCTTGATTGCGTTGTGCGTTACATTGACATCTTTTTTGGAATATTTGGGATCCGTGGTTTTCTCGTAATAATATGTCCCCTTGTCCAAAATCCGAGACTTGTGCTCTACTACCTCCCTAGGCATTTGACCAAAAGGAATTCTAGGGGGTTCTCTGTTCACTCCGATGATATTCGCGCCCGATATTGCAGCCAATACGTCTGAGGCTGGACTTTGGCTGATCTTTGAGTTAGACAGTATTTCACGCTTAATGTTAGTGTAGTAACAGACCACGTTCTTGAACTGCTTGGCAGTCTCGAGTTCCCTGTATAGATATCTCAGACGTGCCAGTTGTTGCTCGTTGATTGCTTTGCCTTCAAAATCTATCCAAAAGTTCAGATAATCGCGTTTAAGATAATGATCGCATATTGTCTTTATGTCACGGATGGATGTACGTAATGATATAGGAACAAAGATCGGTTTGTTGTTTTTAGTATCCAGTACATCAAAAACAGCGTCAACAAACTCCATATACTGAGTAATTGTAGTGGGGGATGTTCCGGGTGCCAGTTTACGGCCGTTTCCAATCCTTAGATTTGGAATTGTGATCAAAAGTTTTGAATGCTCATAATAGAGATCAAAAAAGCCACCCAGCTCCCCATCAATATCGGTGATTGAATTCAGTGGGTTAAAGTCGAATGTGAGATTTACTACGTTGGGCGAAGAGCCTAGCCAAGCCTTCCTGTGAAAAAACGAACCAATGGTATAGTCGTCATTTTGTTCGGTTAATTTCTGAATTACGTTAGCATCTTTGATGGTTTTGGTGATCTCAAAGATTGCAAAGCCTGCATCCTTTGCCAGCAGTTCATACGTATTCCGCGTCATGTTCTTCACGTCAAGAGTTTTAACGGGCTTTTCAAAATCTAGTCCCGATATTCTGAACCGTTTTACGTTGAACCAAGAATTTCTATCCTCGATTGTCTCTTTGACATCTATGTTGGCCAACTCAACATCCCCTTACCTGTGACTCTGTCTTTCTTATAATGTCATCCGATACGCGGAATTTGGATTCCCCGATTGCCTTGATGGTTCCCAATGCATCTCTTTTTGGGAGAATAGTATAATCACAACAGCATGACGCCACAAAGCCGACTGTTCCATATATGTTATTTGCCAAGCGCGGGTTGTGTCGCTCGAGTACCTTTCTTGGCTGTGAGTCATCCAAGATTATTATGAGATCAGGGCTATGTTCGTATAGAATCAACGAAAACGCGACAACCTCGTGTTCTCCCTTTGATATATCATTCTTGCTAAAAAATGGCCGCAGGATCTTGCTTATGTCAAAAGGTTCCTCCAGCTTCTTTAGCCTCTCTGTTTGTATCTGTGAGTGATTCTCTGATTTTTTTATTTCATCATATACAATTCTAGTAATGAGAAATTGAAACGGGCCCTCCAGTATTAGATTGAGCAAAGCAGGACAGGCAATGTCGTCTAAGAGACAGATGTAGAAACTGCTGTCTGCTATTACGCAGGATATCTTGTTGCTCAACTTCTTAACTCATTATACCTTTCTTCGGTGACTAGTCCCTTGGAGAACAGCGAGTTAGCTAGCTTGTCCCGGTTTTCTCTTTTATTAACCAGTTCGTCGTAAATATTGGATGCATCGATATAATTCGGATACGTCATGTATATAAGAAACAACATCTCCTTCCATTCTAGTTTATCATATACGTTTCGAGTCAGTTTCATAGCTTGGAGCAAACTTGCAAATCTTTCATTTCCCTCGTGTTGATCGACAATCTTATTAAAATAATCCTTCCCGGATTGAGTAATGCTCACGGCTCCATCTGATTGTACCTTATACGCGTTGTCAAGATATAGTGGATCTTCTGTGACTTCATGAAGTGTTTGGGAGTATGGGCCATAGTAGTGTTTTTTAAAGCCAAAGATCTTGTCTGCCGGAGGGACTGCCCTAGATAATATGAACATCTCCTTTTGCAAATGCCACTGTGTTGGTATCGGTTCGTCTCTAGCACCGAGCAACAGGACTATGTATTTTTCGGCCTCTTCATGCAACACTATTCCCCCACTACATATACTGATGTTATGTTGGCCGTGTCTTTATAATGGTGGTTGTGCCTGCTAGGATTTTTTTTGGGCATATGCCCTATTACTTTTAGATGTAGTATATTGGAATCTAACTGCTCAATTCTTTTGTTGAAGAATATCGCAAGCTTATCAGCATCGGGATTTGTCCAATCTATATCAGTGCGCTCAATCACGTATTATTTTATATCTGCTGATCCTTATGCATTCCTATTTTTGCATATAAGTGACTTTACAGGGGTGATCTATTACGAATTAATTTGCCGTAGCTAATGTTTTGTGATGTTTGTTATGATTCCCTACTCGCGGTACTATCTTTTCCCCTATCCGCGTTTTCTGGAACTGTCCTGTTTATAAAATTGTTAACCACGTTTTTCATTTCATCTAGATCTGTGTCGATGGCGCCGGCCGCCCTTTGTAAATCACCGTCCTCGACTCCGGAGAAGGCGACGCGGATGCTCTTTTGAGATAGTAAATCAAGCACTCTTGCTTTTAGTTGTGTTGTGCTTTTTCCCGAATACCATATCAACGCATAGATGTCAGCTATGTCTTTCCATTTCTTATGGTCTTTTGTTCTTTTGGGCAGTGACATAAATTTAGTAGCCAGCAGTACACTGGCTGTCGGAAGCCTGATCTTTGTCCCGAATGCGACCTTCTCTATAAATTGCCCCCTCTCAAACACCGATCCCAGCAACTTTTCATCCACAGGAGTAACCCCTAGAACATCATGGATCTTGTCAGGAATATTGTCTACTATTGGATCTACATACAGCTCAAATACGTTATGAAGCGGAGTCTTTCTTGCTTGTTCTTCTGTCAGTGCCCTCTGCGTATCTCTGTGATAATGCTGGACCAGCCTAAAACCAACCGAATAAAACCCGATCTCCTCCAGTGCCCTAACGGACTGGCCGAATGCAGAATCTTGCAATGACTCTACTGATTCATTCTTTGAAAAATGAAATCCCAGATCTATATCTTTTGAGCCATATTAGGACATTCCCATGACTCTTTTGTAATTTTCGTTTACAGTCAGATATACAGCCCATCCACCAAGTAGGCAGACCGGCTTTGCCACCTGTGATAATACGGTAGAAAGATTGTCTTTTGATATTTCAGCTTCATAGTTTTCGTAAAGCATTTTTCTCTATCTTCTCCAGCAACATGTCTCCTGCCTCAATGCACACTCCGCCCTCGCAGTACATGTCCAGTATTACCTGAGGTACGGACACAAATGTCAGGCTGTCCACCTCAAATGACTTGTAAAATACATGGTCATCACCGGTTATCACTCTTACATTCCCTCCGCCGACAAGCCCATTTTCCACCAATAGATCATGCCAGTGCAGCCTATCTGAGAAGTGGATATAAAAGTCGGTGCGTGACGGAAACAAGTAGTTCTGTATCTTGTTGTCTGCTTGGTACGTTGTCAGTGCATACTCCAGTTTGGTCTCTTGCAGCAGCTTTAGTGGATCTTGCACCATATACTTTCTGTACTTTGGAATCGGTTGCCAGCGGCCCCACCACTCCATCAGCAACTTGAAGCTCCTTACCTTTGTATGTTGGATCGCGCCTTGTCTTTCTAGTTTTTTTAACAGGTTGTGGATCCACGGATACCCGCTGCCAGCCAGCTTTGCTATTCGGTATTTTGTCAGGGTTCCGCCAGGCTCGTTAAGCAGTATTCTAGCTACTCTGCCCTTGATGTAGGTCCGCGTTTCCCTTTTCACCGTTCTGCACCAATGTCATTAGACATGTATTGTTTTATTTTAAATA
>CAZIHR010000073.1:0-2164 GCA_964538885.1 uncultured Nitrosopumilaceae archaeon | reverse complement strand
ATAGATCTAAAAAGATACAAAAACAGATGGATGATAAACAAGATATCGCGAGATCTAGACAATGAGGGCCAGAACTAGGACAAATTGCATTGTATCTAGGATGCTATATTTTTACTATTTTATTGATGTACAACGAATGGACGATATGTCGGCTCTTGCTCTCGATCTGCTCGGATCTGAATATACTTACATTGACCACATTCAAATTTCAAATCAAGTTATAATACGTGAGCCCAAACCGCCTCCGTAATGACGTGGCTTGTGGCACATTTGGGTTAACTGACAAACCAGATAAAAGATAGACATAGTGATATCCGCTAGTTTGTTTCTAGTGGAATTTTAGTTTAGAAAGGGTCTGATGCTCTGCTCACTATCTACATAGGTAGAGATTCTCTTCCACTCGCCATCCTGTATCTGAGAGATGGCATAGTCGACACCCGAAAGATCGCCGTTCTGGTTCAACGTTATTCGCTTGAATATGTTTGGCATCTTGTTGCGCGCATCCACTGCATCATCAAACGAATCAAGTATTGCCTCACCTTCTGCGTTTCCGGCGTTCTCAATTGCAAGTCCAATTAGCCATGCCGCCTCGTATGAACTGTACGCATATGCATTGGGATCATTGGTGATGTTGAGCTCATCTTGAATGTGTTCTTTAATTTTGTTAGATAGTTGAGAATCGGCGAATGTAACTTGTACTGCGGTGAATCCTACTTGAGAAGCAAACTTGACTATATCAGGATTTTCCTTGTCTACCAATGAGGGAGATACATGATTACCATCAGTACCAAACCACCGTACATTGCCCAGCTGGGAATCTGGCAGGTTGAATGCAACATCCATAGCTTTTGTAATCTCATTAAGTCCGATAAACATGACTGCTACATTACCTGATGTACTAGATAGTGCCTCCAAGACTCCTTGATTTAGCGTATCAATTACAGCATCAAAGTTTTCAAACTGTGGACTGAATGGAATGTCGATATCATGCGTATATCCACCGAGTGCCTCAAACTCCGAGGATATACCATCGTGTAATCCTTGGCCCCAGATGTCATCTCTGTAGATAGTTACAATTGTGGTGATGTCATTCTCGATAAGCAGTTGTGCAATAGCCTTTGACTGATTAAAGTCATCAGGAGTTATTCTGTAAATGTTGTCATTTGGAGTAGACAGACCCACCGCAGTGGAACTCGGACTCACCACAAGTATGTCATTTTTATCCACATATGGTTTGATTGCATTTGTATTACTGCTAAATTGTGGACCAACTACTGCCTGTATGCCCTCCTGAGTATGTAGTTCTTTGATAAGTTCAAGGGATCGTGCGGGGCCAAAACTGGTAGAAGGGCGAGTGTCTTTATCTACCAGAACCATCTTCCAGTGTGCATTCTTTTTGCCGATATAGTCATTAAAGTCAGCCACACCTAGCTTGGCACCTTCCAAGTTCTGTGCCGCAGTGTCACGTATTCCTTGAGGGAACATGGCCCCCACCTTGACTGTACTTGACAAGAGTCCAACTATCTCATCAGTATTTGCATCATAAGCACCAGACATAAGCCAGCTATCCCCACGTACTGCAAAGAGATCATAGCCAGTTGAAACTAGATCCCCATTATCATTTAGCTGGATGTTGCCGCGTGCACCAATGTAAGAATCTGCAACCTCGGTAATCACCTTCTTTACTTCACTTGCTGATTTCTCTTCCACCTTTAAGAGAGAGTTTCCTATCAGCCATGCAGCATCATACGAAGAATAAACGTACGGATTTGGAGAGCGTTTCACTTTTTCTGTGACATGATCAAGTACCATGTCAGTTATAGGAGAAGTAGGAGTGGAAGGAGACACCGCAATAAAGTTAACGCTCCGTGCAAATTCCAGTACCTGTGGATCATTTATGATGGCAGCATCATTTGCTATACCATCTGCGCCTAACCACAAGACATCATCTAGTATATCATGGGATGCAGCTGCCTTCATTATTTCTGCCACTTCACTGAATCCAATTGCAAGCACACCCACATTATCTGTGTCATTGTCTTGCACAGCTTGTGCCAAACGTTCTGTCACTTGCGAATAGCCATCAGGCCCATCTTCTTTGGGATCATATGAAATTGGTGCTGCAAACGTCTTGCCCGCATCAGTAAACGACTTCATAACAGTA
>CAZIHR010000072.1:0-104590 GCA_964538885.1 uncultured Nitrosopumilaceae archaeon | reverse complement strand
TGGGGTGCGGCCACCAACCGCTGACCCGAATGGATAGATGTTCGAAATTCATTCTACCTGACACCGCAGTGTAGTGCTCCCTAGGAGACACCATGCACGAATCTGTCTAATCCTTATAAGAAAGGCATATGGATAATGCATTATTATGTAGTGTCAAGACAAAAAAATACGACATAAACAGATTGGAAAAAACCACAAATGAAATACTAAAACAAACACTTGCAGCCCACATCCCCACATCATCTCTGGATGATTATATGCCAAAAAAGACACAAATCAATATTAAAAAACAACTCTGAATATCTGAAAATATGATATCACCATGAAGCACTGTATCTTCTGTTGATATTCAAGAGTCTGATTCCCAACTTTGACTATCAAGACGTACTAAAAGGTATCTGGTCAAGTATTTTATGTGTGAAGCAGATTGAGTAGCTTTTTTTGTGCCTGAATCTCGCTGGTAAGACATTAATTTGCCAAACTATCAGGAATGTTGATTTTGTATAGTGCCTCTACTGACAAGCAAGCTCCTCCGCCCAACACGGGCAAATACATACGGTTGGGTGTAGTTGTCGTAATTGCCATCGTGGTTTTCACCTTGGCTGGAAAACAGGCAGTTATACTCTCAATGAACTTTACAGAATTTGGTGAGCAGTTCACAAAACCACTCTACTACACTCTGATATCAACCATCATTCTGGCTGCGATCTCATTGGTACGCGTGAATCTGGCAAGCAGATCATCCATATTTTGGTATGGTGTCAATACTGCAATTGGATTTGTCGGAAGGGGTGGGCAACAACCAATCTCATCAAATATTACCAGTTTTAAAGAACACAAACTTAGTGGTCCCCAATTCGTAATATGGCAGATAACAAAGATCCTTCTCTTTGGAGCATTCTTTGCAAATATAATGTTCGGTTTTGCGGCAACAGAGTTCTTTGCTGGAAACTATCTTGGAATCGAAAATCTGCCTACCTTGTTTACGTTGCCGTTTGTGTCACCCCCCACAGATCCCGCATATGCAACCGAAAACGTAGTTCCTCTAATTCCTGCTTTAGTTATACTCATACCGCCAATTCTTGCCGCAACAGGACTGCGGTTGATTCTATACGTGGGAATTCACCGGATCGTGGATGTAATTACTTCATATCTTAAAGACTCTAATGAGGGCCAGCCGCGCTATCTCAACTACGTCTCAACAATTGAGGGTATCGTTGGAATCGGCGTGGTGTGGGCTGGATTTAACTTATTCTTTACTCAGCAGATCGATTACAACACAAAGTATGTGGTAGGTGGAATCTTGGTAATTGGCTTTGCATTGTTGGGCTTTTCTGTAGTTGACCGCATACGCGCGCGCGTATTGACCCACATGTTCAAGCGTGATGTGTGGATCCGATTCCTGACCATAGTTGCAATCGCACTTATTGTAATTATATTTGTACAGATAAATCACAGCATTGCAGATGCCAAGAAGGTTGAATTCCTAGGACCATACACCGCACAACAGATAGGTGTCAACAGGTACTTGGGCCAGCTAGAACAAATCCAAGAAAACACACACGACGTCAAGCTGCAACCTGTCTCCCCCAACAACATCAATAATTATGTGGAGCAGAACAGTGACGTGTTAGATGTAATTAGGGTCTGGGACTGGGAAGCTGCTTCTACCAAACTCAAGCCTGAGATAGGCCTGATTCCTTATGTTGACTTTGAGGACAACGACATACTCCGTTTCAACAACACACTATATTGGACGGCCTCCATGAAACCCATCTTACCGTCCTCAGTTACTTCGGAGAATCGCTGGTACAACGAGCACCTCGTGTATACTCATGTGCCTGAAGGATTTCTGACTCTGGAGGCCACAGACGGGCAAATTGTAGACAGCAGTGAATTCTTTACACAACGAGAAATTTACTACGGTGAGGGCGGCCTACTTGAAAGTAGATGGTCTGCATATCCTACAGAACGTGATGTTAGTGCCGAGTTGGGTGGAGCCTCATATATTGGAGCGGGTGGATTGGCCGTCTCCCCCCCACTTAGCTGGATCTTTGAACCCAACTTTTTACTTTCATTCCCCACAGAATCTGTACATATTCTGAGATACAAAGATGTCAATGACAGAATGCAGCTACTATACCCATATTTTCTTTATGATCTCTTTGGTAGGGAGCTTGACTCTCTTCCGGTAACTGATGGGGAGAACTCTTACTGGCTGGTTCCATTAATAATTGGATTTGACACGCATGATGTCCCGTGGTCCATTGGAAATCCATATCTGCGACTAGTGGGATATGCTCTGGTGGATTCCTATGATGGGAACATACAACTGCTAAAGACCGGCGATGACTTTTTCACCGAGATGTTTGCAAATCAATACTCTGAGCAGTTTATACCAATACCTGCATGGCTTGAAGAACAGATCAGATATCCAGTTGAGCTATTTCAATGGAAGACAGAAATGTACAACATTTACCATGTTACAGACGCTGAAACATTCATTCAGGCAAACGAGTTTTATGAAATCCCGCTGGGCCTTGAAACATACTATGTTGAGGCAAAACCGCTCGGATTTGCTCAAACCGAGTTTCTAGGCCTTTTGTCTCTGGAACTAAAGGGCTCCCAAGGACGAAATCTTGCAGGATACATGGTTGTTGAGAACGACCTTACCAATCTTGGCAACATGCAATTTTTTGAGGTGCCACTTGACTCTGACACCAAGCTGATTGGTCCTACTGCAGTAGGGGAGGCTCTAGACAGAGATCCAGAATTTGCGCAGCTCAAGACATTGTTGCGAACCCCCAGAATAGGTGATAATATACTGTACAGGGTAGGTGAGCAAGACGTTTACTTTATTCCTGTGTATACTGCTGGAGCAGGAGGTGTGGTGGCGCAACTAGGTACAATTGCTGCAGTAGGCGCCGCATTTACTGGAGAATATTATGTTGGCTTGGGCAGTACTCAAGAGGAAGCATTTGAGGCATATCTGAAAAAGGTCTCTGGTGTTGCAGGTACTGCTGTATCTGTAGACCCAGACGTTGTTGAGTTGAACAGAATTGACAGAATCAACATAGTTAGGTCGTCGTTTACAGACGCGGGAATTGAGGTGTTGGAACCCACATCCATCCAAGTGCCACTGTCATTCAACGAGGGAACTATATTGTTCTTTACAGAAAATGATAGACTCGATACGCAGGACTTTATCACCCAGTTCATCGAAACATATGTAGAGCCAAGAAGCGAGCGCGTCTTTATGTGGGAAGAAGATAACAACGTCCACATAGGCACCGTTGTCATCCGGGAGGACATCCCTGAGATGTACTACATATCAATTGAGGTAGGCAGCTAGTTGCTACTGGTGGTTGACAATGGTTCCGCGTTCACAGAGAATTTGGTCGACTTTCTGCACGAAAAAGATACACACTTTGTAATGCAGTCCCCAGAAGAGTTGGATCTGGAATCACTGACCGATTTCAGCTCTTTCATACTTTCTGGACGCAAGCACAATAACAGGCAAACCAACAAGATCAATTCCAAGATTGTACTGCATGCTGTATCCAACAACAAAATGTTGCTTGGCATATGTTATGGTGCCCAAATTATGGCCCTCGCACTAGGTGGAACAATAAAAAAGTCCCCCACACCGCGCAGAGGTATTCGTAAAATTACCATACAAAAGAAAACTTTACTATTCCCAGACACTCTTACTGTATTTGAGAGCCACAGCTTTGAGATCTCTTGCCTCCCCAAAGAACTGATTTCATTGGGGGGATCCAATGACTGCAAATATGAGATAATCAGATATGGACAAAAACCCATCATTGGCACTCAATTCCACCCCGAGATGTCTTTAGATGGTCGCCACCTGATTGCAAGATTTCTTGGCATGTAGCAGACTCATTTATTTCAAATACCGCGTGAATCTTGAAAAAAATTAAGCTTGGGTAGGACAGGTAAATTTACACGATACCTGTGATTGATATTAATACCGCACCAATTTCTTGTTCAGATGTGAAACAGTCAAACCACGAATTACTTTTGCCACTAGTTGAAGAAGAATGCGTTTGTCTGCCCCTCCCAATCAACGTTGTCTCCAGATACTGGAATGTAGATATTCCAATGTCCATACCTATTGAGAATTCCAAACAATATCCAGATTTTGTAGGTGGAATTCTGATTGAGGGAATAGAGCTTGCCGAAAAATATGGTCTTGCATGCAGAACAGTTCACTCTGATCTACCAACTCTGAAAAGAATCATAGATGCTGGAATCCCACCAACGGTAATACTTCCCGGCATTCCAGAAATTACCCAGCACGCATCCGTAATTTCAGGATACGACGAAAATGAGAATACCATTCTACATTATATTCAAAAGGGTACTCAGGGCGGCCAACAACAGGAAGGTGCAATTCCACAGGATATCTTTGACAGGGAATGGTCAGAGGACGGTAGGCTGATGATAATTCTGTCGCCCCCCAATGTCATGTCTTCTGTCGACTTGCCAAATGAATCAGACAAAGCAAGCAGACTTTGCTTGATTTCAGAGCGCCAAAATATTCAAAAGAATTATACCGCGGCGCTTGACTCCTTGAAAAAAGCACTGGAAATAAACCCTGCAAATCCCACTGCCCTCCAGATGTTTGGCGCACTACTAAATGAACACAATTCTAGCAGATGTGTTGAGTTTTATGAAAAATGCATCCATCTCAACAAAAGGCACTATCTTGCGTACAACGGCTTGGGAAACTATCATCTCAAATCAAATCAGTTTGAAAAGGCAGAGCTATTTTACACAAAGGCAATAGAGGTCAACCCAAAAAGATCCGCCAAGATATACAAGAACAGGGCGTACACGCGAGAGAAACAGCATAAAAATTCCCAAGCAAAGGATGATTTGAAGAGCTATCTCAAACTTGCCCCGAGAGCTCAAGACAGAGGTATAATTGAGCAAGCCATTAGAGAGCTGTAATTGTTGCCCACGCGTAGGCAACGTTGTAGAAAAGTCAAGAATGATTACTATACACACCAGAACTTGAATATATGATGCCCACGGTAACTATACCCGAATCCCGAATACTTGCCAACTCAATATGACGCTACAAAAAAATCATTGCGTTCATACAAATGAATGATTTTTTGTAATATCTAGAGTTGGATGTCAGTATCGCTCTCAAAATATATCTGAGCAAATAACAAAAACGCGTCAAGCGCAATGTCTGTCTCTTCACCTTGAGTGTTGTCCTTAAACATCTTTTCAGATCTGTTGACTATCTTATAATGATGCTATTTCCACCTGTATCCTTGTTTGTTTATCTGCATATTTACACATATTATATGATATTTGCAATGTATACTGCCAAACAATACCATGCCTTCACCAGTGTTGTGTCTAAAAGTGTGCTGACACTGAAATTTATGATGATTATTCAATTGTATCATACGTGATGCGGAGTGCGGGATTTGAACCCGCGGCCTTCAGCTTGGGAAGCTGACGTCATGCCGAGCTAGACTAACTCCGCCCATTCATGATGTGACAACTATGATTAAATATCTTAACATCACAAAAGAGACATGGACGCAAAGTGCCCTGAATGTGAGAATGTTGCAGTTCTTGATGAAGGTATTACACACGTCAAATGTCCTCACTGCAATTTTGAGGCTGACTATGACACCTATATTGAAATTATGAAGGATCAGGCAATCAATATGGCATCTGACTATATTCCAAAGAGACCTGGCTTCTAACTCACCAATAATTCCCCTTATCTGAACAATCCAAATGTGCACCACATTTTGTACACAACATGTGGCATGCTTGTATGCTGATCATCTCATTGTCACATCTAGGACAGATGATCTTATCGACCATAAATAAAATAAAATACAATGGCATAAAAATACTAGCATGACACTACACCCAATTACTTACGCTGGCAGCATGCATTATAATTATACACAAACATCATTCTGTATGGTCGTGTAAACTCAAAGCAGACAATCTCTCGGCAAAATAAATTTTCTTTATCTCATAATTGGTATGGGCAACATCTACCCCGCAAAGACAGTCAATACCTAATCTTTTTACTGGAATAATATTATAGACAGTTGATGGCAAATGGAGGTCTTACAATTGTATATACTGGAAATGGAAAAGGAAAGACTACAGCTGCCTTGGGTATTGCACTCCGGGCCACGGGCCACGGCAAAAAAATCTGCATGATCCAATTCATAAAGGGATCGTGGCACTACGGGGAGATGAATTCATCAAAGCGTCTGGAACCCGAATTTGAAATGCTCGCAGTTGGGAAAGGATTTGTAGGTATAATTGATGACAGCTCTCCAAGGTATATCCATGAACAAACGGCACAGGAAGCAATGAAGCTCAGCAGAGAAAAAATCCTGTCTGGAAGATATGATGTGATAATCTTAGATGAGATAAACTATGCCGTGTCCTTGGGATTGGTAGATGTCTTGAATGTACTTGATCTGATCAAATTAAAGCCCAAAGATCTGGACTTGGTACTTACTGGAAATCACGCAAGAGATGAAGTTATCAGACAAGCCGATCTGGTAACCGAGATGAGACAAGTAAAGCATCCCTTTCAGAAGGGAGTCAAAGCCCGTAAGGGAATTGACTTTTAGCTAACCAAAAGATATCGAGCTCACCCCCAACCCAAAATAATTGCATCCAAGTGCCATTCATTGCTGACGAGTTTGACGTCTCATCGCACAAGGCATGAACAATCTACCAAATCAAGAGAGATCAAAAATCGTACAAATATTTCAGAACTAGTCGCCACTTGGTATGCTGTCTATTTATGGCATCATTTCATTATAATACTGCAAATTCGTGTCTACATTTCAATATTCAAAAATTATAATATTTTGTCATCTCACAACACAATAGATTACATGCGCAATCACGTTTTGACATGTCAAATCACGCCTAAATCCTATTTTATTTTTTGATTACGCATGAACTCTAATATCTTGGGCAACAAAAATTACCAAAAATGACGCACATTTTGTTTACTGCCAGTACAACAACATTAAATTACACACCATAAAATTTTAGAAAGAATGGCAGTTGAAATACAAGAGATGCCCGAGCAGGGTGAGATAGTTCTAGCTACAGTTACCAAAGTCATGGATCATGGGGCATATGTCAGCTTGGATGAGTATGGTGACATTCAAGGCTTTTTACACATTTCAGAGATTGCGCCAGGCTGGATACGTTCAATAAGTCGATTTGTTAGAGGGGGTGAGAAGAAAGTCCTTTTGGTAAAAAAAGTAAATCAAGGAAGAGGGGACATCGACCTGTCCTTAAAACAAGTATCAAAAGATCAAAAGAAACAAAAATTAAAAGAAGTTAAAAAATTTGAAAAAGGCAAGACACTACTACAAAATGTAAGAGACAAAGCTGAACTATCCAGTAAGGAAATAGATGAGCTCGAAGACCGCATCTATTCCAAGTTTGACTCTGTGTATGATGCATTTGTAGAAATAGGTAGAAATGGTCTAATTGTGGTAAAGGACCTAAGTATTGCAAAAAATACAGCAGACGCAATTGAGGAGATATGCTCAAAGATCAAGCTGCCCTCAGTTGAGATTAGAGGAATTATGGAGATAACAAACAACAGTTCCAACGGCATTGAAATTATCAAAAAAATTTTACTAGATACGGTGAAAAAAAACTCTACCATAAACATCTCATATTTGGGAGCTCCAAAGTATAGATTGTCCATCATTTCCGAGGACTTTAAGACTGCCGAAAAAATACTAAAGCCGGTTCTATCTGAGGTTCAACGTAGTGTGGAAAAGAAGAAGGGCTCCTTCAAATTTTTCAGAGAAGAATCAAAAAAGACAAGAGACGGTTAACATTGAAATTCCAATTACGAAGGTGCCCCAAGTGCTATATATACTCGCTAAAGCGGTCGTGCCCCAAATGCGGTGAACGTACCGTCTCAGCGCACCCCGCAAAATTTTCACCCGATGACCGATATATGAGATACAGACTCGCAGAAAGATATCAGTGAGTGATTAGTTATGGGGAGTATCTGCCTTCAAGTCGGCTCTCTTCTATTATGTGACCTTTTATGGCTGCTTCTACTTGAGCCCTTCCCGAGTCAGCAGCTAAATCTAGTTCTGTATCAAGTGCATACAGCTTGAAGATGTACGTGTGTTCTTTATCTGGTGGTGCCGGACCACCGTAGCCGGTCGTGCCAAAATCCGTCATGCCTTGCGTTGCCCCTTCTGGAACCGCATTTTCTACAAAATCTGCCTCTGCTGGATTGATATTCCAGACAACCCAGTGCACCCATACTTTACCAGCAGGTTCCATTGCATCTGGATCATCCATCACAAGTGCCAGTGATATAGTACTAGGTGGAATTCCAGTAATGTGTAGTGGCGGACTTGTATTGCCATTCTTGTATCCGTAGGTGCGTGGTATCTTTTGTCCATGTTCAAATGCACCACTATACAGGGACATGACCATGGTTGCAATCAGCGACCAGACAAGTTAAGTCTTACTAACAAGTTAGATGATGTGCTTGATGTATAGTATACTTATGGCTCCAAAACGATTTTGTTGTTTGATAATGATAGTATGGTGCCCCCTACGGCTTTGATCTGTTTTTTCAGCTTGTTGTCCATGGTACCAATCATGCAGCTATTTGTCTTGGCATGCTTTATCAGTACAGGATCTGCAAACTTGCCACTAATTGGAACTGTCCTAAAATCTCTTGTATTATTTTGAGTGGCAACAATTAGGGCTCTCTTGTTAGGGTCTTTTGCAAGCCTTTCAAGCTCATCTTTTACCACCTCTGGCACGACAAACTCCAGATTGCCTATCTCCATTCCCACGGTGTCCAGATTTTTGATCCTTGCAGTGGCCAACTGAATCAGAAAACTCGTATCACATATGACATCAACCAATTATTCCAGCTCCAATCAACCGCCACCTGTCTGCTATTCTGCGACTGATTGCCACATTACCGCCATTAAATATGCAGGCTGGCCTCCTAAGTTCGATCTCAACGGAATCTGATTTTACCTTGGATACTTGACCCAAGATCGGTGCAGTCCCTATATTCAATCTGAGGAGCTCACCTGATTGAATTGGAACCACCTTGATGTCTTCGATGGTACCCACTGCAGAGTCAAACAGCTTTACACTCAGTTTTAGGCGGGTCGAATTGTCTGGCAGTGTACTGGGTTTGCCTATAACTGATCCTACAAAGGAATCACTTCGAGTAATTGCTGGATCCAACTTTGTACCTATTGCAACTAGCCCTCCCGGCTTTACCGAATCCACTATTCCTGCTGCGGTACCAAGTGAAGTTATCTCTGTATGTAGCGGCTTGTATCCTCTTTTTCCATCAACTATTCCCGGCTTGATTTCAATCTCGTCTCCTACGTTGAGGATCCCTTGTGTGAGGCTTCCTCCAATTACCCCGCCTTTGATCTCTTTTATCTTGGTGCCCGGCCTGTTGACATCAAAAGAGCGTAATACATGTATGATGGGAATTTTGGATTCTACCATCTTGGGAGTCTTTATCGTATCTTCTATGGCTCCAATCAGCGCGTCGGTATTAAGACTTGATTGCGCGGATACTGGTATGATGGGTGCCTTGGCAACACTTGTACCTTTGATAAATTTTGCAATATCTTGATAGCTTGCAAGTGCATCCTTGTATGTAAGCAGATCAACCTTGTTTTGTACTACAACTATCTGCTTCATACCCAGAGTCTCAAGTGCAAGAAGGTGTTCTTTGGTCTGGGGCTTTGGAGTTTTCTCGTTTGCTGCCACCAAAAGCAACGCGCCATCCATAAGCGCAGAGCCTGAAAGCATATTTGCCATGAGGCTTTCGTGGCCGGGACTATCCACAAAACTCACAACTCTTGTCAATTCGCTGTCGTTTTCACAGTTGTTACATTTTGGGGTGGTGGAATAGCACAGTGGCTCTTCACATGATTTGCATTTGTAAAATGCAGCATCCGAATAGCCCACCCTAATTGTGATACCTCTTTTGAGTTCTTGACTGTGAACGCTGGTCCAAGAGCCTGTAAGTGCTTGAATGAGTGTGGTTTTTCCATGATCTACGTGTCCTGCGGTTCCTATGTTGACACATGGCTGATAGCCATATTTTTTGATGTACCAGTCAGGAAGCGTCTCTCTCCAATGCATATGAGTCAAAGTGCATGTGTGGCATATGTTAAGCTATTCTTTTTTCTCTTCCTTGGGTGGTTCGATTTGCTCTGCGGGGGCATCAGGCAACTGTCCATCGAACTTGCAATTTATCTGGTAGATCTCCTCAGATATTGTGTTTCCACGCATGAGCTTTCTTACTCTCTGACCTGTTTTGGCCTTTTGCAGGCCTACGCCCTTTGATAGCAGCACATACTTTCTTGCTGAGCTATGAATGTCACTTCTCATCGGAACTCCAGACTTGTCGCTCCCCCCAGTCACTTTTAGTTTCCCTCCGAGTCCTATTATTGCCGCGTCAGTTTCTTGGCCGATCTCCAATCCCAGAAATGGCGTGGCATCCTCATCTTTGAGTTCTTTTGTAATTGATTTGCCTTTTGTATCTGATACGGCCAGCTTGAAATTTACCAAGTGTTCCAAAAAAAAGATAAACTACTAATTAATCTTGCTTCCTACCTAATTAAGCGAAATGTGCCACGAGTCACGCCATTATGGGACATTTTGGGCTCGCGTATCATAACTTGATTTGGAATTTGAACGTGGCCAGGTGTCAATATGGCCAAGTTCCAAATAGCGCAAGGGTTGACAACCATCTTTTGCACATCTGTATGGAACAGTACACACCAAATTCAGCAGAGCCAGACTGCCCCCATCTCAACTGTGGATGTGTCACTTTTGGTTTTGTACACAAACTCGCGCAACGTGGCAATAACAATGTAGATATTTCTGCACGGCATCAGACATGTCACGCCGCGCTTATCTGAGTTTTGATGTAATATGTGGAAAAGAATTCTCTGTCAACTACCATTCTTGGCGGCACATGACCAACAACACCAAATTATATCCATGGCTGACATCATATAGTTCCAATCTTTGTTGGAATTACTATACATTACCTTGAGACCACCACAATTTAAATAAAAAATCAGTACCAGTCATGCAAATTGAAAATTCCCAGAATTGTACTTGCTGGCGCAACAAGCGGGGTTGGAAAGACCTTGATATCGTGTGGACTTGTACGCGCCCTACAAAAACAAGGATACTCTGTACAGCCATTTAAAGTGGGCCCAGACTATATTGATCCGAGTTATCTATCTAGTATATCAAGACATGAAGCATGCAACCTTGATGCATGGCTTATGGGCAAAGACCACATTTTACGTAGCTTTGTATCAAATTCTACATCTGATGTCTCCGTAATTGAGGGCGTTATGGGTTTTTATGATGGCGTAAGAGGAGACTCGAATTTTGCAAGCACACACCACATTGCATCCCTTACAAAGTCTCCCGTGGTACTGGTGCTTGATGCCAGCAAAACATCACGCTCCATAGCTGCTACTGCACTGGGCTTTCAAAAATTCCACCCGCGTTCACGCATCTTGGGAGTCATATTGAACAAGCTCGGCTCCAAGAAACATGAAGAACTGTGTAGACAATCCTTGGAATGTATCAACCTTTCAGTGTTGGGAGCAATATACAGAGACTCTGAACTTGGCTTCAAATCGCGACATCTGGGACTGATTCCCACCACATCAGACAAACGCATATCAAAAAAGCTGCTCTCCGCATCCGATGTAATTTCTGATTCATTAAATATCTCAAGTATTCTAGATATACTCAATGCAGCTCCACCACTACCAAAATTCCCAAAACTGAAATCAAAAAAACACAGAGCCACAATCTCAGTTGCACTTGACAGCTCCTTCAACTTTTACTACCGTGACAATCTTACAGCATTACAAAGGGAAGGAGCAACCTTGAAATTTTTTAGTCCTGTGGGAGACCACCGGCTCCCCAAATCTGATGGCATCTACATAGGAGGTGGCTTTCCAGAGGTCCTCGGTCATTCTCTTGAAAGAAACCATTCCATGAGAAAGAAGATCAAACAGCTTGCAGAGGATGGTGTACCTGTATATGCAGAGTGTGGGGGACTGATGTACCTCACAAAATACATCAGATGTGGTAGCAAAAAGTACAGAATGGCCGGCCTCTTTGATGTAGAGACTGTCATGACCAACAAGATGAGCCTCAGCTATACCAAGGGACAAATCGCCTCAAAAACGATAATTTCAGATAGGCATCATGCACTATATGGCCACGAGTTTCATTACTCTGAAATAAACTCTGTCCCGGACGACTCGAAATTTGCATATGACTTGAAAGTTGGCACCGGAATCCAAGATGGTAGTGATGGAATCATGGCTTACAACACCCTTGCCTCATACGGACATCTATATTTTGGCAGATCAAACTATGCAGCCACGCTGCTTGCAAGCTGCCTGAGATCTTCACGAAGATGATGTCGATCTTGCCAACTTGTACAGTGCGTTAATTATCGCCGACGCTGCAGGACTGCCTCCCTTCCTGCCCACATTTGTTATAAATGGAACATCAATCTTACAAAGCTCCTCCTTTGATTCTGTTGCAGATACAAATCCTACAGGGATCCCTACTAC
This sequence comes from uncultured Nitrosopumilaceae archaeon, assembly GCA_964538885.1. GTDB lineage: Archaea > Thermoproteota > Nitrososphaeria > Nitrososphaerales > Nitrosopumilaceae > JAPOPJ01. The sequence continues at coordinate 91,922 of CAZIHR010000072.1, read as the reverse complement.
CAAGGCCGGCCTTGCAACATCTTCTCGAATCATCTGAATCACTTCCAACAACGCAGTAGGCGCATTTCCAATTACTACTATGCCGCCCTCTACATCTTTGCTGGCCGCCCTCATTGACATCTGCGAGCGTGTCTTGTTCTCTTTAATTGCACGCTCCCTTATCTCCTGCTCTGAGATGTTGCAGATCATTCTATTTCCAAAGTCTTTTGGATTTTGCTTATTTAGTCCCCCCAAAACACCGTTGACATCCATTATTATGCTGCATCTGTTGCAGATGGCACGAATTCCATCGTCAATGGCATCCTGTTGAAAAATTATTTTGTTCCTTCCCGCAAAGTCAAAGTCCGCAGTGGCATGAATTATGCGCCGAACAATCAACCATTCCTTTTCTTTATAATTATGATTACCGATCTCATCCTCAATTATCTGCATACTTGAATCTTCGATTGATTGGCCTCTCCTAGTTTGCATCTTCCACCTCCCCGGCTCTCTCCATGATCAGATCTATTATCTTCTTGTCTACTCCCAGGTGTTTTGTGATAAAGACATTCTCCAGCCCGGCATCTTCTAGTGCTGGACGAAGATCATTGTTGATGTCCGTCTTTACATGTGCCCCCTCATGCAAAAAATAAAACACAACGACAAGGACTTTGGGATTATTTTCTTTTACTGCCTTTATCCCCGCCGCAATGTCGGGTTGCTCTATTTCTAGCCAGCATCGACTTACATTTCTATAGTCACCTTTCAGTGACTCTACAATGAAATTGAGCGATCTCTGGGCGTTGGGATCCTTACTGCCATGTCCTATGATGAGCACATCAATGTGGTCTTTTGCAAGCATCACTTGATTCTCTTCTAGTGTAGCTCTGATTCTGTTTTCCACTATCTCCACCATAGTTTTATGCATACTCATCGACTTTGTAACTACAAATTTTACATCTGTGTCCTTTTGGAACCGCATTACTGTAGTTACTGCATCTTTTACCTTCCTGCCTGGATATAGGAAATACGGCACAATCGTAAGCGAGTCTATGCCATTTTTAAGGCACCTACCTATGCCATCCTCAATGTATGGCGGCTCTACCTCCAAGAAGCAATAGTCCACAAAGGTATAGTTGCCCCTTACTTTCACTTGACTGCATATGGCTTCCAGCTCTTCGGATGCCTCCCTTTCTCTACTGCCTCTGTCAATCAACAACAGTCCGCGTCTCATCTTTTCTTCCTCGCAACAGCTATTGTCAGATCTGGCGGGAATTTTTGTTTTTGCACTATTAGATCTCCACCGGAAATCTTGATTGCAGCAGCTTCGGAGACACTGGAAGTACCTTCTAGTGCCATTACCACATCTGATGGATTCGGCGTGGCAACTTGTGCCAATTCGTCTCTGTCTATATACTCTACATCTATGCCTAACTCATTGCCTGCATCCACCAGACCCAGGACGTCTAGTGGTTTTTTGACTGAGACAAGCTTATAGACTGATTTGATGCAGAGTCCAAATTTTTCCATACATGCATCTATTCCATTTATGATGGTCTCCTTTGATGTATTTTGGTGTAGTCCCACCCCCACTACCAAACTGGGTGGTCTGTACACCACGGCATCCTTCAAAAAGTCTCCACGCAGTAACTTGTCTGTAATAACTAAAAATCCTCTAGCTCCCGACTTTTTCATCTCTTCTATATCATCAAACATCTCGACATTTTCTGGTAATTCCCTGCGCCAGTCAGTACTTCCAACATCTTGGAAAACTCCGATCTTCTCCCCATTTACCATGTGGGCACTGATTTTAGTTATGGTGGTCTCATCATCAATCTTCCAACCAAATTCTCTTCCTAAAAGATCAACTGAGATGGTTCTGTTGACATCTGCCGCAGTGGTGATTACCGGCACCGAATCTAACTTTGAGGCAATCTCAAGTGCTAGTTTGTTTGCACCTCCCAGATGCCCAGACAGAGCACTAATTACAAAGTTTGCCTTGTCATCAATTACCAATATCGCGGGATCCGTCTTCTTGCTTTTCATGTGTGGTGCAATCAAACGTATTACTGCACCCAGTGAAAATATGCAGACAAGCGCACTACGATCTTTGAATAAAGAGGCAATCTTCTCTGTGGTGGATTCCATATACCATGTAATCTCTGTTGTACCATCAGAGAGCTTTGCTGGTGCCAATATCTCGCAGCTTGGAACGGCCCGCTTGATCCTTTTGCCGATATTTATTCCATTTTTGGTAATTGCAATCACCGATATTTTATCCACGATCACACCTTTCCCAATTTTAATAAAATACCTTACTCTTCTGACTTTGCAAGCATATCTCCACCAAAGTCAAATAAGATGACAGTCAATGAGATCTTTCCTCCTGCATGTTTTTGCATCTGAATTCGAGTGTTCTGGCAGATCATCTCAAAGAACCCAGCGACCTTCTCCTGCCTCACTATTTCATATACGTGTCTTGCCGTATTTGCTCTTCTGATCTGGCTTGTTACATCTTTGTCTGCGTTACACATCTTTGCCAAATTTGCAAGAAATTCCATGTCTACCTTGGATCCCTTGACATGTGTCTGTCCCACCCCTGCTGCCATCTTTGCAAGCTTGCCGATAAATCCCACCACATACACCTTCTTGAACGACTTTTGGACGCACTGCTTGATGGTATATCCTGAAAAATCCCCCATCTGAACAAAGCAGTGCTCAGGTAGACTGACTATTCTTCTTGCAAAATCCTCACTTCTCCCACCTGTGGCAAGAACCAAGACATCTTCACCCATAGCTTTTGCCACATCAATATTCTGCCTGATTGCAGCAGCATATGATGCAGTAGAGAACGGAATCACAATGCCGCTTGTACCCAATATGGATATTCCACCAATTATGCCAATTCTCGGATTATCCGTCTTTGAGCAAAGTTCTCTTCCCTTTGGAACTGATATCACCACCCTGACTCCGCCCTCAGAAAGTATCTTGCCGCCTATCTCTCCTAGATTCTCCCTGATCATCTTCTTTGGAACTGGATTTATTGCAGGCTTGTTGATCTCCAAGCCGAGTCCTGGTTTTGTAACTATTCCGACACCTTCCCCACCATCAATCTGGATCTCCCCCGTCAAATTATTTACCGACAGTTCTACCACGATCTCGGCACCGTGAGTTACATCTGGATCGTCTCCACCATCCTTTATTACAGAACACCTTGCAGAATTATTGCCAAACTCACATGCATTAATTGAAATTCGTATGCTGCCTTTTTTTGGAAGAATTACATCTACTGCATCTATTCTTTTCTGCTTGATGATTGCCAATAGTGCCGCCTTTGATGCTGCTGCAGCAGATGTACCCGTGGTGAAACCTGTCTTGAGATTCTTCTTCTCATGCACAATTGTTGGTATCGCCTTTGATGTTTTAACTCTTGTTTGCAGATTTGTGGTTGCCTATCTGTATGATGCCTATACAATATATTTAAAATCGCGATCTGCAACAAACAGCATGGCCGATCTTCCCAAGATTGTGATCACTGGTGCCACCGGATTTGTTGCAAGACATGTACGTAAACACCTTTCTGGCAATGGGGCAGTTTTGCTTTCTATATCTAGACGTGATTTTAAGAGCGTTCCCAACGAGGAAAAAATTGTCACAGACTCGTATGATCCCAAAATACTGCTGTCTGGAATGAGAGGATCCGATGTGCTGATCCACCTGATAGGAATTGGCCGTCAGTCCTTTAAACACGATTTTGATACTGTAAATTCACTACTTACTGGTAAGATGCTTGATTTGTGCAAAAGCGCGGGAATAAAAAAGATTGTCTATTTGAGCGGCTTGGGTGTCTCGCCCACCAATCCCCTCGAATACTTTCTTTCCAAATATAGGGCAGAGCAACAAATTGTCCAGTCGGGACTAAACTATACCATATTCCGACCCTCCTATATTGTGGGCCGTGATGACCTACTTACCAAACACCTCAAAAAACAGATCAAGAGGGGCTTGATTGCAATTCCAGGTTCTGGCAAATTCCAAATACAACCAATACACATCCAAGATGTAGCCAAAATTATCTCCGAGTCAATCACTTTTGGCAAATTCTCCAATAAAATATTTGATCTTGTGGGGCCCAAGTCCATCACATATAGATACTATATCCAGCAGTTCTTGACAAATGCCCGAGCCAGAATCAAAGAAATCCCACTTGAGGTGGCATACTGTGATGCTATAAACAAACCCGGCAAATCAGATTTTGGAGTGGATGATCTAAATCTACTTGTGGGCAACTTTAACGGCAACTTTGAAGCACTTCAACGAGCATCCAAAGTCCGAATTCGTCCCGTCACTAACTAAAGTCGGGCATCCTGTTCTAGTGCAGCCGCCTTGTCAGTCTTTTCCCACGTAAAGTCTGGCTCTTCCCTACCAAAATGTCCGTGTGACGCTGTCATTTTATAAAACGGCCTTTTCAGGTCCAACTGAGTGATAATCCCTGAGGGTCTCATATCAAAATGCTTCTTGACAAGTTCCTCCATTTTGCTTTCTGGAATCTTGCCTGTCCCAAATGTGTTTATGTACAGTGAGATGGGCTCTGCTACTCCTATTGCGTATGCCAACTGTACTTCACATTTGTTAGCTAGGTTGGCAGCAACAATATTTTTGGCAATGTACCTGCACATGTAACAAGCAGATCTGTCCACCTTGGATGGGTCTTTCCCAGAAAATGCCCCACCACCGTGTCTGCCAAATCCACCATACGTGTCCACAATTATCTTCCTTCCAGTAAGTCCCGCATCACCGTGCGGTCCACCTATGACAAATTTTCCAGTAGGGTTGATGTGTATCTTGATCTGTTCGCTCCACAGCTTACCTAGAACCGGCTTGATGACTTTTTCAATTACTCCCCCCGAGATCTCTTCCTGTGTGACATCTGGATCGTGTTGCGTGGAAATTACCACCGTCTCTATTCGTGCAGGTTTGTCATCTTCATACATGATTGAGACTTGAGACTTGCCATCGGGCCGTACCCATTTTAGCGTTCCATCCTTTCTTACTTTGGAGAGTCTCTGTGTCAGCTTGTGAGCAAGCAGTATCGGCATGGGCATGAGCTCTTTTGTCTCATCTGATGCATATCCAAACATCATCCCCTGATCCCCTGCACCCTGCTCCTTCTCATTGGTGGCAGTCACACCTTGACTTATGTCTGGACTCTGGGAGTGCAGTCTTAGTACAATCTGGCAAGAGTCCGCATCAAACATCAGCTCTTCTCGGTCGTAGCCAATCTCGCGGATCGTTCTTCGTACAAGTTCTTCTTGGGCATCTTTGTCAAAGTCTGCTTTTGAAGTTACTTCACCTGATACTACGACAAATCCCGTGGTGACCATCGTTTCTACTGCAACTCTTGATTCTGGATCTTGTCTGATAAATTCGTCCAAGAACGCATCAGATATCTGATCACATATCTTGTCTGGGTGTCCTTCGGTGACTGATTCTGATGTAAACAGAAATCCACTACTCATAAAACCACTAATTTCTTAAAGTTCATTTTCAAGTTTAATAAACAACACGTTGTTGCCTCTAACTATAACTCGTCCATAGTTGGCAATTACCTTACTGTCGTGGAGCTCTTCGGCATCCGTCATAATCAAATTCATATATGAATCCATGTTGTCCATCTTCCCCTTGTATTCGACCTCATTTTTGAGTCGTACGGTGACATTTTTTTTGGTACTCTTTTGAAGGGCTGTTAGCGGCCTTTTTGCATTTGTCTGCGACACTAAATATTCACTTGATTTGCGATGCTGTTTTCTTGAATAAAAGCTTACCTCTTCTCCTCACAAGAAACTCCTTAAATTTTTCACCTTCTCCTATTAACCAAATGCTAGTTACTGGATTGCATAAACTTGATGAATTCTTATCAGGCGGCATACCAAATGGAGTCATTACGGACATCTTTGGGTCTCCCGGTACAGGCAAGACTCAATTCCTATTCCAGCTATCTTATAATGCAATTAAAGACGGTGACAAGATTCTGTATGTTGACACATCTGGTTCGTTCAGACCCGAACGAATAATTGAGATCCAGACGCCGAACAATTTGAACCTAGATGTGCTTGATCGGATAACTGTACTACGTATAACAAACACATCCGAGCAGACAAAGTCCCTACAGATGATAAATGGTGGGGGCTTTGATGCCGTATTGATTGACAACGTCACTGACCTATTTTCATATGAATACAAAAGTAGCGAACAGACACACGAAAAGAATCTACAATTCATGCAATACATGCGCGAGCTCTCACTGCACACCATAACTAACAAGATCCCCACAGTTGTAACTAATTCGATGCGGTATGTTGATCTCAAAGAAATTGAAAATATGTCTGCTGCAATAGATCCATTTACCCACATCAAAATCGGCTTGTCCAAAAGTTCGACAAAATTCCTTGGCAAGGCAGTGTGGTTGCATAACTGTCTGGACTTTTCATATAAGGTGTGCCAGACGGGCTTGTCAGATATAGATTAATCTATTTAACGGTTGGCGGCAAAATTCAGAGATGGTTGAGCTATTTGACTACATGCCGTTATTCATCGTCGCGTTGTCTGCACTGGGACTATGTGGAGTGATTGTATATGCAAAGACAAGGACAGAAACAAAGTAACTTGTCAGACATTTTTCTGCTGTTTGAACAATTTGGCTTTACAACTCTTACTGAGATACAGAAAAAGGCTTCTCCCACAATACTGCAAAAAAAAGACTGTCTGATTACTGCCCCCACTGGATCTGGCAAGACCGAATGCTCGGTAATTCCCATCTTCTCACTTGTAACCAAGTCCCGGCACCAAGGAAGAATCAAAGTATTATACATTACACCACTACGTGCACTAAATAGGGATGTCTTTCGCAGGATAACCAAATATGCAAAAGGAAACGGACTATCAATAGATATACGACACGGAGATACATCTCAATCGTCAAGGCGAAAAATTACCGCAAACCCGCCTGATGTCCTAATTACCACACCTGAAACACTAGTGATCCTACTTACACAACCAAAGATGCTTGATGCACTATCTGAACTCGAGTGGGTTGTAATTGATGAGGTTCATGAATTGCTCCCAAGTGAAAGAGGCTCTCAACTGTCGTTGAGCATAGAACGCCTTCAACTCAACTCCCAACTCCAACTAACTAGAATTGGCTTGTCTGCAACTGTGGGAAATTTTCAGGATGCGGCAAAATTTGTGGTGGGCACTAAACGAAAATGCCGCATTATACGTGATACATCTGTACGAAATTATGATGTGGAGGTAAAGTATGTAGAAGGCACCATATCTGAAACCGCGGATCAGATAATCGAATATGTCTCTGCACTTGATCTGGAATCTCCCGTGCTGCTCTTTACAAACACACGGGGAGAGTCAGAATTTTTAGCATCCGTTCTCAGAACAAAGTCTGCCATTGATGTCGAACTGCATCATGGTTCACTCTCCAAAGAAGTACGAGAAGAGACAGAATCTTACCTGAGGGAAGGCAAGAAAGGAATTGTTGTATGTACATCCTCCCTTGAATTGGGCTTAGATATAGGATCCGTCGAGCTGGTAATTCATTATGGCTCCCCAAGACAGGTCTCAAAGCTAATTCAAAGAATCGGGCGAAGCAGACATACGCGTAATGCATCTGCCCAAGGACTGGTAATTACCAACACGCCAGATGACGAATTTGAGGCAAAGGCGATACTGGCCCGAATCTCTGAGGGTTCCATCGAGGATCAGAAGATACATGATGGCTCCCTTGATGTATTGGCACATCATTTAGTAGGCATGGCAATGCAGATGGGTGAACTTTCAGTAGATTTAGTTCTACAGATAGTCACACAGGCGTATCCGTTCAGGAAACTTGGACTAGATGACCTGATTGAGGTGCTGGATCTACTTGATGCAAGCTATTTAGTATTCTTTGATCGAACTAAGATGACTTTTTGGAAGAAACACAGCTCATTCAAGTACTATTTTGAGAATCTCTCTACGATTCCTGACATATTGAAATTCAAGGTATTTGACAGTGTTGGAAAGAAGATAATCGGGACGCTGGATCAGCGATTTGTGGGTGATTTCGGAGATTCGGGGAACATCTTTGTATTGAAGGGCTCACAGTGGAGAATCCTCAACGTAGATGAAAAGTCATTGTATGTGAATGTAGAGCCGTTCAGGGGCAGCAGCATTACTGTCCCATACTGGGAGGGAGAGAATATACCTATAGATTACAACACAGCAAGAAAGGTGGGCTCGTTTCGAACTTTGGTTGGACGCGGCCATGTAAAGTTGATCAACAAAACCATCGAAAATCTCGGGCTTGATCATATTCCTGGCGAAAAAAATATAGTCGTTGAATCTTGTCGTGCACAGGGCTCTATAGTTATTCATGCATGTTTTGGGACAAAGATCAACGAGACGTTGTCCACACTACTATCCTCGATGCTTTCATCCGTTCTTGGGTCCATGGTGGATGCGCGTTCGGACGGCTACAGAATAGTTCTCTCTTCACGGTCTCGCATCTCACAAAAGACATTCTTAGATATCTTGCAAGATAATTATGATCTACCACCAATTATTACTGCCGCATTGGTGGGCACTCACAATGTAACTTGGCGAACCTGGTGTGTAGCTAAAAAGTTTGGAATAGTGGAACGAGGTGCCATATATGAGAAAAAATCCGCCCGCTTTTTATACGAACGATATACAAAGACTCCTCTTGCCAAGGAAGCGATGAGAGAGTTGTTCCATGACAAGTATGACCTTGTGGGCACTGGGGCAATACTAGACAAAATTCGATCGGGCTCTATACAAACTGAATGGCTTGAACTGGACACATTCTCAAAGCTTGCAGAGCCCATATTGGATCATACTGCAAGATACTATTCATCACCTGCCAATCTTGATCAGGGCGTGTTGGAACTTGTAAAATCTCGATTGGCCAAGACCAAACACCGTCTGATCTGCGCTAGATGTGGCAAGTGGGAACGCGTCATGGAGACACAAGAGATCAAAGATACGCTTGTCTGTCCTTACTGTAGGGCACGCCAGATCACTGCCACCTTCTACTCGGACTATGACTTGCCCAAAATTATAAGAAGAAAGGCAGAAGGCAGGAAACTTAGCGTGGAAGAGAGACACAAGTACGAGCGCGCTTGGAAGGTGTCTTCACTTGTTGAAAATTTTGGCAAGACCGCAATAACTGTAATGTCTGGATATGGAGTGGGTGCTGATACTGCTGCAAGAATACTCCGCAACATGATAGATGAAAAACACCTCTTCAGGCAGATCTACGAGGCCGAAAGGCAATATGTTGTAACTAGGGGCTTTTGGGACTCTTAGTTTTTCTTGGTGATCTTTGAAAATGGTGAAAGAAACAACTCTGTTCTTCCTTCCAATCCTGCCTTTGCATCAAGACCCGTGATTGATACTATCTCTCCCAGACTGCTACCATCAATCAGTCTTGCCTGATTTCGCCATCCTTTTACCCAGATCTGGTCGGTATTGTCTTCCACAAGCATCTCTGATAATGCGACTATCTCCCCTGTTTTTGTCTGTATATCACGCCTATCTGGCTTTTTGAGTATGATGGCCTCAATACAACATTTGGTATCTACTTGTATGTCGTTGATCTTTGTTCGTATATCTTGAAAGCTCGGCACGGCACTGTCATTCTCCAGTTTTCTAACAAAAGAATTCCCATCCAAGGTGACTTGGTACCCATATACCTTTGATGGCATGCACTCAATTATATCTCCCTCATTGTATGTGGATGTGGCACCGGCCAAGTCCGTAATGTAAAAGACACTTTTTTCACCGTTTACACCCTGTAAAAGCCTTTTGCCATCCTCAGCATTTGTAACTGAAATAATTCTACTTACTAGAGGCTTGGCTTCTCCGTTGCCATCAATTTCAATAATTGTCGTCTCGTTTCCATGTATCTCAATTTCCTGATTTCCAGACTTTACATTGACTCCAAGCAATCTGATCTTGTCTCCCTGCGAGATCACCGCCGGTATGTTCGATTCATCTTTTCCCCATATTACTACTTTGGTGGAAGTTCCATCCCCTCCCTTTATTCTCATCTTTATGGCCGTTCCCGGCTTGCCTCGTGAATTGGTGAACCGTATTGCATCTATATCACCATCAACTGTACCTACTATCACCAAATTCTTTTCCCCCTCTTTGATATTGCTGACATCCTTTGTTATGGAATCGATGCTCGGAATATCGCTCTCACCAGATGCAGACTCGATGCTGGAACCCGAACCTACATTGATGGTGGGGGATCCGTCCAGATCAGACTTTACATATGCTTTGATGATTTTTATCAGATCGCCCGGTTTAAGATTGACCAAACTTGGTAGATTCGCTTTCTCGTCCCAAAGCTTGACGCTTGCAGTAGAGTCCGAGTCATATACAGTCATGGTTCTGAGATAAAATGCGGTGCCATCCTTTCGAGAGAATTGTCTTGCCTGAGACATGTTGAGAAGTCTCGTTTCCAATGAAACCTCTTTTGCACCAATGTATAGATCCTTTAGGCCTATCTCTACCTTCAGTGGCTCTCCCAAACTGATCTCAAGATCCGATGCGATCAAAAACAGCGCGCCTTGATCCGTCAAGTATCCTGCACCGATCTTCTCCTTTTTTTGTCTAACTAAATTCTCAATCTCTGCTCTAGTAAGTTCTGGCTTTTGCTCAAGTAATTTTTTTAGTGTTTCCTCATATTCTGACAACTTGCCGTATGTAGGCATGCTGTATTAATAAGTCAATCCAAAAAGTAAAAATGTACACGTTTATAACTAAAAACATCCAACAAATCTGCTCATTAACTACATTAACGGGGCCATCACACACATCTTGTGTCCTGTATCAGTGCTACCAACCTCACAAAGTCATATGGTGACGCTGTTGCAGTTGACAGCTTGAACCTAACTGTAAAGATCGGGCAAGCATTTGGTTTTCTAGGACCAAACGGTGCAGGGAAATCCACCACCATTAAATTACTCACTACTTTGTTGCCTCCATCTGCAGGGTCCCTGACCATTCTAGGTATGGACGCGCTGAAATCCCCATTTCAGGTTCGTCATAGAATCGGTGTTGTGCTACAACAACCCAGCTACGAACCCACCCTGACAGTTGAAAAATCCCTCGATAAATATGGCATGATGTGGGACGTTCCTGAACCAGAACGACGAGAACGCCTTGAAACACTATTGAAGGATTTTGACTTGGTGGAGATTCGAAAGAAAAGAAACGTGGATCTTTCCATAGGGCAACGGAGGAGAGTTCAGGTGGCCCGTGAATTTATGCATGATATGGAATTGCTATTTCTTGACGAGCCGACAGTCGGAATGGATCCCGCCTCTAGGAGGAATCTACTGGACTATTTGAAGAACAAAGTAAAGACAGGACTCACCATATTTTATACCACCCACATTATGACTGAAGCAGAGTACCTCTGCGACGAAATTGCAATTATCAAGGAGGGAAAGATACTTGCAGTCAATACCCCTGATGACCTTAAAAACAAATTTGGACTAGCAAAGACAATCACATTACACCTGCTAGAGAACCATACACATATGGAAACTCTGCTATCTGGAATTGACGGTTGTACGGTTCATTGTGATGCAGGAACAGACATTACAATACAATCAGCACAGTCCGAGTTGGAACTACAACGAGTTTTGAAGATATTAACAAACAATGGCATTGAGATTGGAAACATCTCTGTAATTCCGACAAGCCTTGAAGACATATTTCTTAGGATGGTACGACACGATGCACCCGATAGTTAGGCTGGTAAATAGGAATCTGACAATATCACTCAATCCAGGATTTCTGATCTGGCAGATAATTTTTCCATTGATCTACATATTTGTGGCAGGATTTGCTTATACATCGTTGATCCAAGAGGTTGAATTTGGAGACAAGGCACTTGACTATCCCTCATTTCTGGCATCTGGAATGATCGGATTCAATATAATGAACAGTACACTTGTCTCTGGCATAATAATATGGAATGACAGGAGGCATGGTATGTTTGAACAGATTCTGTCAGGGCCGTTTACTAGAGCACACTACATTCTTAGCAATATATTCACCATCGGAATAATCGGACTAGTTAGCGCGTCACTTATAGCACTGGTAGGTTATCCGGTCTTTTTCGAGTCTGCAGAGTTTTCCATCATGACTATTCCGTTGATAATATTTGCAGCAGTGGCCGGCTCTATCCTGTTTGGTTCTATTGCATCAATAATATCTACACGTCTGCGCTCAAGTGAGGGGTTCAATGTAATTATCAATACGGTGTTCCTTTTCTTTGCCTTTGTTAGTACTGCATTTTATCCTGCAGCTGGGGCACCTGAACCTCTTCGCACTGCATTCTTTCTTAATCCGCTTACCTATCTGGTGGATATAATTAGAGCGGGAATCTTTGGAGATATTACAACACTCGTAATTGTAGAGGTGGTAATTCTGGCAGGCCTGTCAGGAACGCTGTTCGTGATTGCTACAAGACTCTTGACACGACTGGATTTCTAAAACTAGCCCGGCCCAGACTCGAACTGGGGTCAAGGGCTCCAAAGGCCCCTATGCTTGGCCGCTACACTACCGGGCTACATAAACGGGAAAATTTCTTTCCTTAATGATATTTACTATTACTCGTATCTACACATCATGACTTTATGGCCTTTTGTAGAACTTGAAAGGGATCCTCCATCGTCTTTAACAGCTGTCTTATGCGTTCCCTTCTCCTTTGATCATCTGTCTCTGTTAATAGTTTGGCAGCACTGGAAATTTTTTCTGGTCTGGACTCTCTTATCACCACCTTTTTTTCCTCTAAAAATGCGTCAACCTCATAGTCACGGCGCGTACTATATGATATGGTGGGAATTCCTAAGAATGCAGCTTCGGCAGTCATGGTGCCTCCCGAACCTATGAATACGTCTGCATACCTGAGAATGTCTCTGCCATCTGGCACCTTCTCTATAATAGTTACCTTTTGACCAAACTGCTTTTTGACAAGTTTGATCTGTTCGGCATATCTGGCCAATACAATCACCTTGAACTCTGGCAGGCATTTTAAAATCTGCCGTATGATCGCAATTATATCTCTAGCTGGAAATTCGTTGTAACTGGCATGCTCTTCTGCCATCCTTATTAATACAACTTTGGTGTTTTTCTTTAACTTCAAACGCCTTGTAAAATTACGCCTTGAAGTTATTGCTGCGTCAATAGCTCTGTAATGTAGAATGTCTTTTTTGTCAATACCATATCTTGCAAACTTTTCTTTGCTCATTATCCATGGAATCAACAGCTTGTCCAGATATGGTATAGTAAGTTTCATAACTGCCGAGGCATGGGACGAATCTGCAAACCCAATATGTCTGATTCCAAGTCCAAATGCCACTCTTGCGGCATCAGGTGACTGGAACGAAATGACAAGTTTTGGCTGAAATTTTTTTACCAGACCCCCCAGAATTTCAATGCGTCTCGTACTACAGACCAACTTTGACAAGTTATCTTTGCCACCGTGTCTTCCCACCGACTTTGCTCTGATTTGTCGGATCTTGACTAGCTCATTTAATTCCCTATAATTCCGTACAGTACACCAGACATCATTATTTCTCCTCAACTCCCTAATTATTGGTTCTGCAAACAAAAGCTGTTTCCCAGTAAGCATATCAACCCATATCTTCAAACATTAACTATATCTTCCAAAGTTCAATAAGTTTTTCTTAGTCCAATTTGACATACAGATAGATGGTAAAAACCAACATTGTTGTATATGGTTTGAGCACCGAAGGATATGCAATCGCTTCTCAGATGGCCATCAAAGGTACCAATGTCCATATAATTGACGAGATCACCCCTACTGCCATATCTATGAAGGCGGAGATCGCAAAGACTTACCCTAATGTGTCCTCCTTGAAGGAGGATGAGCCTCTGTTGGCAATGGAGCCCATTGATGTTGCAATATCCAAGGCACATTATCTCTTCTTTACACCTAGAATCCGCAAAACCGGGCCAGACACCAAGACTGAGATCAACTCCAAATTCAAAGATGCCGTGTCATCGTTGTCTAAAAACAGCTCCGTGATATATGCACTACCTACAGGCTTTGGTGGGAACAATGAGAATATATCGTTGTTAGAGTACATGACGGGCCTACAAGTCGGTAAAAATATCTCATACTTTTACTATCCACTATCAGACTCGACTCAAGAGTCAGATGTAATTGGATCTTTCAATGGCAAAAAGGATGCACGATTGTCAGAGCTTCTTAGTAAGAAAAAAGCAAAAAAATTTGTTACCATTACATCATCGGAGCATTTTTACGCGATCAACACATTGTCACATTTTGCCAAAATGTGCAGCATCCTAGAAATTAGCAAATTTGCCCGAAAGGAGCTTACCGTCGATGATCTTCGCTCTCTGGGTTTACAGGATGTCTTCTTGGATAATATGGTGTCCCATATCTTTGACTTGAAATCTCTGGGCTCATCAGTTGAGGGACCAAATCATTTAATGTATCTAATTAATGGTAGTGTAAAGGGAATTGATGGCTACCTAAAGTGGTTGATTGATGAGATACGTTTGACGCTGAAAAAAAATGAGCTCAAGGCAAGTAGGACAAAGCTTGCCCTGTCGTGGACATTTGATCAATATGAGATGCGCAGTGACAAAACTGACATGCTACAAAATTTGACCTCGCGTCTGCGTGACTACGTCGGGAATGTAGAGCTGTTTGGAGATCCAAATCTTGATCTGTTTCACAGTGACAAGACCATCATGGTGTTGACCTGCTCAAAACACGATTATGATAAAATTATCAAGTCTAAACAACACTCCAATCTGCTCATTGTTAAAGCCAATCTGTTGTGTGAAGTGGTGTAGCATTCATAGTGGTATACTTTGAGATTATAACTTGAAAACCAAAAGAATCATATTCATATACAAAAACTCGCAATAGAATCTGATACAAAAATGCAAACTGCACCCATCTTTGGACTACCGGTGTTGTTGGTCATTGTATTGTCTGCACAGGGAGCACTTGCTCAGCATACTGGAGAGGAGCCGGGACCACCAGATGTTCCACGTTCGTTGCCAGAACCAGATCCTATTCCGATACCTGAGCCCGAACCCATACAGACACCATTCCCAGAAGAGACTGATGCAGATAAGATACAAAGACTCACTATAGAAAATCAGAGACTGCGGGAAGAAAACTCTAATCTCTGGAAAGATGTTGCCCAACTCAGAGAGGAGATTGAAAAATTAAACCAGACCATTGAGGAACTTTGGACCATGATAATGGAGCAAATACAGATCATCATGAGTATGATTGCAGATACGTAATATACTAATTGAATCTCCTACATGCAACTGGTCTATTGGGGAAGATTGAGTGTCTTTCTGATCAGCAGAACTCTATTTCTTATGGTTACCTCACTTATTCCAGCTTCTTTTGCGAATCTCTTCTGACTAATATTCTCATTGTTGATCAGACATGCAATGTAAAGTGAGGCTGCCGCCTGTGCTACTGGATGCTTTCCGGCGGTGATCCGTTTTTGCTCACAACGTTTCAAGATGAAAAAGGCATCGCGTTTTGTCTTCTCTTTGAGGTTTGCATTGTTTGATATTTTTGTGATGAATGATGTTGTATTATACTGATCCAGATCTAGTCCAAGCTTTTGGATCATGAGCCTAATGCCTCTTGAAAGCAACCTTTTCTCAACATTTCCAGCTTTTGCTATATCATCTAACGTTCTTGGTATGCCATGTTCCCTACATGCTGCATAGAGTGATGCTGAGACAAGTGATGTCATGGTACGCCCCCTCGTGAGCTTTACAGATACTGCCTTCCTGTACAGGTAGGCAGCAGTTTCTACCACATTATCTGGGATCCCAAGCTTTGTCTTCATTGCATGCAGCATGGTAAATGCCTTGCTCATTGCAGCAGTAGTACGATCCTTGCTTCTTTGATCCCATACGCGGAGCCTGCGAAACTCGTGCTTTATCTTAGTTGATAGCAAATTTCCTGACGAGTCTCTGCCCCCACCTATTACAGTTGGCAGTCCTCTGTCATACATTGCAAGTGATGTGGCAGGACCGGTTCTGGCAGTCTGGATGTGGCCTTCTTGGTAGAACTTGGCCGCATCATGGGAAAGATCTGTTATGTTTTGCATCAGAACACAACCACATCCGCCACAGACGATCTCGCCCCGCTCATAATCCGTAATTACAAGATAGGTACTACAGGAGTCACGTTGACATCTGACATCATATTCACTAGAGAGACATACTGCCACTGTTATAATTTATTGGCATTCATCACATAAAAACAGATGAAAATAGGTAATTCTGGCTTGCAAATTGGTCTGTGATGACAAAAATCACCTATTGTTTTCGAATTGATTCTAGTGAATGACCGCGGTTAATCACCATCTGCATTATTGTCTCTTCTGCATATTCGATTCCGTGTTCTTCACCAAAATGTCCCCTAAGCTGCTCAAGCAGGCTGGTACTTTTTTCGCCCTCTAAAATATAGTCACATTCAAAACCATAGTCCTCACATCGTAATTTGATCGTCATCTGGATTCAGAGAAATAATATGCCTATAAAAATCATAAGTTTGTAGGTCTTTGCGCAACGTATTCTTTTAATCATTATTCAAAGTTATACTTTTTTGATATCTGTGTGGCCAAATATACCACATGATTAATTTGTATTATTTTGCATCTATGGAAATGCCGTATTCTCAGCCAAAACCAAATCAATCTCTGAAATTTTGATTCTATTCTGCTCCATGGTATCTCTTTTACGTAGTGTCACCGTCTGGTCTTCTAGTGTCTGATGATCTACAGTTAACGCAAATGGTGCACCAATCTCATCTAGTCTTCTGTATCTTCTCCCTATGGCTCCTGCGTGATCTAAAAAGGCATCAAACTTTCTTTTGATCTGCAAATAAATTTCATCAGTCTTTTCCCTTAATCCATCTTTTTTTACCAGAGATAGCACGCCGACATGCACAGGTGACAGATACGGTTTCAACGACAGAACCGTCCTTTCATGTTCTTTGTCCTCCACTAGGGAATGTTCAAGTATTGTATATAGACTTCTGTCTATTCCCATGGAGATCTCAAATACATGTGGCAGGATCTTTTGTTCTCCATCCATCACCTCCAACTTTTCCCCACTTTTATTGGCGTGACCAGCCAAGTCGTGATCTGATCTATAGTTACATGCTACAAGCTCAAGCCAACCAATGGTAGTTTCAACCTCAAAGTCAAACGCAATCTCCGCGTAAAAGGCCTTCTCTTTGTCTCCAAGCTTTCTGAATCTACTTCTTGCTGTATTGATTCCCGTCTTCTCATAAAATTCAGCTAACATACCCAAATAGTATGCAACAAATCTGTTTGGAACACATCCTGATTCTATAGCTTCGGCACAGCTCATCTTTACTACTTTGTCATCTATCTGTATTCTGATTGCGGTGTCTGCCACCTCAGAAAATCTTTCAACCTCATCAAGCTTGTGGGGATTGCAAAATACCTCAATCTCCGCCTGATAAAACTCACGCAGTCTCAGCAGACTCTGTCTTGGAGATATCTCATTTCTAAAGCTCTTTCCTACTTGTGCAACTCCTAATGGAAGCCGCCCACGCATGGTCTTGTAGAGGCGAGCAAAGTCCACAAAGATTGATTGGCATGTCTCCGGCCTCAGATATGCAGGCTCTTCTTCTGGGCCTACTCCCACCCTGAACATCATGTTGAACTTTTTGGTATCCGCAAATGCCCCCCCACACTTTTGGCATCTTATTTGATTCTGTTTTATTGTACAGTCAAACTCTTCAAGATTTGCATTCTCTGGAATCTCAATACCGGCAACTTCGGAGATCAGCCTGTCTGCCCTGAACGTAGAATTGCATTTTGTACATTTTACAATCGGATCTGCAAAGCTTGACAGGTGTCCAGATGCCTCAAATACCGCTTTTGACATTATCTGAGAACCATCTATCTCAAGCATCCCGTCCCTCCTCACAAGCTCTCTTCTCCACAGCTCAAGGAATTTGTTCTTCAGACCCACCCCCGTTGGCCCATACTCCCAAAAGCCAGCTTGAGAGTCTCCATATATCTCACAACTTGGAAAATAAAATCCACGTTCCAGCGCGAGTTTTATCACATCCTCATATCTCATTCTTCCCCACCAATTCCTCAAGCCAGCTCCTTTGCCTTTTTGATATTTCCTAGATCGTCTCTGATCTCATCAATGGGTGTCTCAAGTATGATCGGAATCTTGTTCTTGTTTGCAATCTTTATGACTGCTCCTAGACCCTCTTCCCCTATATTGCCGAGTCCAATGTGGTAGTGCCTATCAAGGTTGCACCCAATGTCTCCCTTGGCATCATTTAGGTGTAGTATTTTTAGATGCTTCATACCGATATATTTATCAAATTCTGCAAATGTATCTTGTACCACACCCCTCATTCGTAAATCATATCCTGCAACAAACGCATGACACGTATCCAGACATATGCCAAATCTCTTTGAGGGCCTCACTTGCCTAAATATCTCTGCAAGCTGTTGGAATTTTGAACCAACCGAGTTCTTCTGGCCTGCGGTGTTTTCCAACAGAATCATGACATCATTTTCTACCTCACCTGCCGCATCTAGTCCTTCAACCAGACGGTTGATTCCTCCTTCTTCACCAGTTCCAAGATGGCTTCCCAGATGAGTTACCAAATATGGGATTCCCAGTTTGCCACACCGTTCTACCTCGCTTGTGATGGTCTTGACGGATTTTTCAAATCCGTCTTTTTTCGGCGTAGCTAGATTGGGCAGATATGGCATATGGGCACATGTTGCCATCTTGCTGATGCCGCTGTTTTGAAGTTTTTCCTTGAATGTTGAAATATCTTTGGCCGTTAGATCCTTTGCATGCCACCCTCTTGGGTTTCTTGTAAAGATTTGAAAAGCAGAACAATCTCTATCTACTGCATTGTCTACTGCCCTATCTATTGAACCGGAAATTGATACATGGCAGCCAACTTGCATTGCCGTTAATCTTTTTTCACATAATTTAAACCAGCATTTGTAGAGTGTGAATTCATCCTATCTTCTAGACGACACACAATTTGATCACCTAAGACAGTTCGACCCAAAAGAATTCTTGATCATCACCACAAATAGCTGACAATTACAAGAAGATATCTGTTATAGATGTGGCCATACGTGCAGAGCCATGCACAAATACTCGAGTAACATCGTCAAAGTTGTTACTGACTTGCTGAATCGACACCAAATCAATTTGTAGATGATTCATCTCAACGAGTCCACCAGACCGATATAAGGACCACACGTATTCACACCGTGCAAATCATACTTTTTTAAGCCAATATTACATTAAAGTAGACATGCTTGCCTTGGGTCAGGACGAGATTGCAAAATATCCGTTTCTAGCAGATGCTGGTCAATATCTCAAAGATAAAGGATTCAGATTGGAGCAATTTGGGACGGATCCAGATCTGAAAGTTCTAGTTGAAAAGGCATATGAAAGAATTCGTGTTGCCACCGACGGGCAGATATACAAATCAGATCTAGTTAACGACAAAGTCTCAAATGCAGCCGTACTTCCAAGAGAGGTATTTTCATTCTTGCTGGCAATTGTCCTGTTAAAGCTGTCTGGTATGCAGACACTCGTAAGGCGTTTCGCACTTGCCGAGGCCCGACGTGCCGAAAAATATTTGGAGCGAGACTTGGCAAACATATACGATGAATCAAAAAAAGAACTGGCAGTACGAATAATTGATGACCTCTTCTCAATACGCGTAAAAAAACAAGATGATTTTTTTGTGATCTCAATATCTGACTATCTCAAACATTCGGTGAACTTTTACGAGCGAGAGTGGAAATTGGTCAACAGACATGTAGTCAATGGCATGGTACTACTTAGCTCACATGAAACAGTGAGACTGATCAGGGCCGAGTTGGGCACCTATATACGTGTCAAAATTAATAGCACAAAGATGCCCGATATGCTTCCGGGCTTTGAAGAACCAGTTGACAAGCTTGTATCTATTGCAAAAAAATTCTCCACTCCAACTGTGACTACAGGTAAATATCCGCCCTGCATCAAGCACGCAATTGAGGTACTCGAAAAGGGTGAAAATCTGCCTCACTCAGGTAGATTTATGCTTGCTACATTCTTATTGGCAAGAGGCAAGTCCATCGAACAGATTGCACCACTATTCAAAAATGCTCCTGATTATAACGAGCGGATCACCCTTTACCAGCTGAACCATCTCTCTGGTGCATCAGGAAGTGGAACACAGTATGTCTGTCCATCCTGCGAGAAACTCAAGACACAGAATCTCTGTTTTGCAACTCCTGAATGTGATAATATTTTTACACCATTACAATTTGGGACAAAGAGGACCTAATGCAGGAGACCGACTTTAAATTCTTAGAAGACACGTTTAAGAGATATTATTTTGATCATTTTGATTTAATTCGTGTGCCTGACAGAACGACTGAGCGCGAATTCGGATTCCAGAAATTTAACTCTGGAATGATCCGTCACATCTCAATTAAAGATGACAGAGATCTTCATCTACTATTGATCAATAATATTCCATCTGATGTCTATTGCTCTAATGCTTATTACTCATTTCCTAATTTGCCCATGAATGAGAAAGATTGGAAAGGCGCCGACATCATTTTTGATATTGACGCAAAAGACCTGCAACTTGATTGCCACAAGGATCACACAGTAATTTTGTGCGGAGATTGCAACAATGCCTTTATGAGTGGAAACAAGTGCACTAGATGTGGATCTACAAAACTAGAATACAAGTCACTTTCCTGTGTGGATTGCATTGCCGCCTCAAAAGCACAAGTTGGGAACCTCTCTGCACTCTTGACACAGGATCTTGCAGTAGATCCAAAAGATATAGATGTGTTTTTTTCTGGCAACGAAGGCTTTCATATTTACGTATACAACTCACAGTTCCAGCAGAGCGGTTCCAAGGAAAGAGCCGAGCTGGTAGATTACATCATGTTCAAAGGCGTAATACCAGAGACTCTTGGCATGCATAAACACAAGCCATCAAGCAATTTGTTTCCAAAACTTGATGATGAAGGATGGCGGGGAAGATTTGCCAAGGCAGTATTTGGATCAAAGTCAGCGCGCCCCAAGATATCCAAGAAACTGCTAGAAGATGGCTATCAATCTTTTCAAAATACAATCAATGATGTGTCTTCGAAGATCGGCATTCGGATTGATCCTAATGTAACTATGGATGTGCACAGAATCTTCAGACTTTCTGGTACCCTGAACAGCAAAAGCGGACTAACCAAACTACTCTGCAATGATTTGAGCAGCTTTGATCCTTATACAGACGCGTCATTTCTTCCTGATGATACTGTGGAGATACGGGCAAATTGTCCGTGTCGATTCCGACTCGGCGGCAAAAAATTTGGGCCATACTTAGATGAGATCGTAACAGTTCCCACATTTGCTGCAGCATACATGATTTGTAAAAGACTGGCTCATATTCACTGAATCTATATAATGCCTTCATAAATTGGACAAACCATCATACTATAATTTTAGTTATTATACACTGCGATATAATCACATGCGTAAATGCAGTTTAGTTCAACTGCCACATAATTATAATCATCTGTAGAAGGCGAGGCCACCATAGAAGCTAAACTAATAACTATGTGATCTTTGGAGTAATGGCAATGACCCCAAAGAATGCTCAGATATCAATTATCATTCCCACTTACAACGAATCGCAGAACATTCTGACCGTTCTAAAATCAATCAAGGAGAGCCTACCAAAAAATCTAATTGCCCAGGCAATAGTAATTGATGACAGCTCTCCTGACGGTACCGGAAAAATCGTCGAAGATTATCTCAAGAGTGTCAAAAATATTGCAAATTACACCATCAATGTAATACATCGAACTGCAAAACGGGGACTCAGCTCTGCCATACTTAACGGCATTCAGCATTCTACAAGTGACACCATTGTAGTTATGGACAGCGACCTATCACATCCTCCACATGTAATTCCTAAATTGATCGAGGCCCTGCGGCAATACCAGTGCGATCTAGTTGTTGCATCAAGATACATCAAAGGAGGTAAGATCCGTGGCTGGTCTCTAAAAAGGAAGCTTATGAGCAAGATGGCGACACTTGTTGCAAAAAAGGGGCTTGGGGTGAAACCATATGACCCAATGTCGGGCTTTTTTATATTTAAGAAGAACATTCTCAAGGAGATCAATTTTGATGCAATAGGCTACAAGCTCCTCTTGGAAATTTTGGTAAAGACCAACGGAATCAACGTAAAAGAGATTCCATATACATTTGACAATAGAACCTTGGGATCAAGCAAGACAGGCATCTCAACAATTCTTGATTATATCAAGTCCGTCTGGAAGCTTTACAAATATGGCAAAGCTGGAGAAAAATCTGATAGGCGCTCCTCGGTAAGATTCCTTTCCAAGGCAGCTAGATTCTATACAGTGGGTGCCTCTGGATTTGCAGTAAATTATCTAATTTCCATGCTATCTGTCGGAATCTCGGATCTGTGGTACTTGCATGCAAATCTTGTGGGGATTGCAGTATCTATTACCTCCAACTTTCTTTTAAACAAGACATGGACGTTTGGAGACAGGGACTTTGCCCCCAAAAAAACTATGGGTCAATATGGTAAATTCATACTGTCCAGCTCAATTGGAGCACTTGTCCAGTTGGGAACTGTATACTATTTGGTAGACCAATATAGCATGCCATATACTTGGTCACTCGTACTTGCAGTACTTGTAGCAGCATTTGGAAACTTTGTATTCAATAAGAAATGGACCTTCAAAGAGAAGATCTGGGGCTAGTTAGAAACAAAAAAATGAACTGTCCGTCTCCTACTTACTCATAGGTAGAGGATGATTGAGACGAAAGTCCGGTTGGGGAGGGCACAGACGGGAATTTGTCTCCAATCTGTTGTTCTGCTACAGCAGATGCCTCTTGTAAGATCTTGTCGGTCTCTTCGTTTGACACATCTGACTCCATGTTGAATGAATCACCTGCAAGTGAGTCCATCATCAACCCATTAAGAGTTTGTGTCATAGAGTTCAACTCCGAGTCTGCTTCTGGCATGAATCGTCCCAGTGATGACTTTAGTCCCTTCATCGTGGACATTGCCGGTCCTATTGCTACCATAGCATCTCCAAGATCGTGAATTGTCGTCAATCGTAATTGAACCTGCTCCAACGACATTCTTGCATTACTGAGCATTTTTGTAACTTTGCGAATTTCAGCCAATTCATTTGACAGCACCCTGCTTGTGCTGGCATTATGTTGCTGCATTGCAGTTACAATTCTCTGAAAGAGTTGCGCGTCTCTGTCACGTAGCTTGGCTAGCATGGAATCCATCTTCGAAATCTGAACCTGCAGCTTGTTGACTGCCGTCTGGATTCGTGGCTTTAATGCGCCCTGTGGCTTTACTGCATCACGCAGTTTGCCAGTTACGCTCTGAGTATCTTGTCGAGACCAAGTCTTGTCAAAATTTGACATGTCTGATAGTTTAGAAATTGACTCTTAATCAGGGGTGTATATTTAGATCAACTTGAGACTAAATTTAGCTAACAAACTATTATTCGTAGGCGTGCAGGCATAATTTTGATGGCAAAAGTGGCAGTCTTTGACTCTGGTCTGGGTTCGTTGTCTGTAATCAGGGCGATCCAGAAGATCTCAAGACCGGAAATTATCTATTTTGCCGATCAGCACAATTTCCCATATGGGGCAAAGACAAGCTCCCAATTATACAGAATTATACGAGATACCATACAACTATTACAAGAAAAGTTTTCTCCAGATGTTATAGTGATGGCCTCAAACACCCCATCATTAATTCTCAAACATGACAGGCAAATATTGGGCGTGTATCCTCCAATAAAGGCCGCTGCCCAATTCTCGGCAACAAAGAATATTGCAATACTTGGTACAAGATCTACAGTCAACAGCAGAAGACTAGATGAGTACATTGCAAGGCAGAGGATACCTAAAAGTGTAACAGTACACAAGATTGATGCGTCACAACTAATAGATCTTGTCCAATCTGGCAGATTTCTCACAGACAAAGATATATCCAAAAAAAAGATCAAGAAACTACTTGGAAGACAATTCGCCCAAAATTCCATTGATGCAGCTACGCTTTCAAGCACCCACCTGCCATTTCTGATGCCTTTATTGCGATTGGAGTTCTCTGATGTACGTTTTCTGGATCCTGCCGATGTAATTGCCACACATGTAGTAAAAAAGATTGGTGCGGGTGGCCCAAATCGCTTGCGGGTCTATGCCAGCGGCGACGTGCAGAAATTTGAGAGAATTTTGGCACGGTTGGGAGTCAAACGTAAAGTGAGATCTCTTACTTTTTGATCTTGGATTTTCGGAATCCGTGACTGAATTCTTTGTCGTACAGCTTAGAATATTCATAGATCTTTGGGTTGACTATATCGCCTATTATTATCACGGCAGTACGAGTTATCTTTTGTTCCTTTACCATTTTATTTATGTTGGATAAAGTTCCCCTGATTATCTTTTGATCCTTCCAGCTTGCTCTGTACACCACCGCGGCTGGAGTTGACTTGTTGTATCCGCCGGCTATGGTCTCTTTTACTATATCTGTCAAAAGATGCACACTGAGATAGAAGACTAGTGTGGCTCTGTGTTTTGCCAATTCTGAGATGCTCTCGCGCTTGGGAACCTTAGTTCTTGATTCTGCCCTTGTGACAATTATGGTCTGCGTTACACCTGGAAGCGTAAGTTGTGTTCCCAAAGCTGCTGCTGATGCAAGAAATGCTGTGACTCCTGGCACCACCACAGACATGATTCCCTTCTCTTCCAAGCTATCTATCTGCTCTCTAATTGCCCCATAGATGGAGGGATCCCCATCGTGTAGTCTTACCACACACTTGTCTTTTTTTGCGTTATCATACAATATGTCAAATATCTCTTCTCTGATCATGCCTGATGCATCATACAGCTTGCCTTTCTTGGACATCTCAAGTACGGGTTTAGGTATGAGGGAACCCGAAAACACTATTACATCTGCCTTTTGGATCAATTTTTTGGCCTTGACTGTGATCAGATCTGGATCGCCTGGCCCACACCCCACAAAAAAGACCTTAGACACGCTTGACCACCAATATGGAAAAGTATTTTGTCGTTAGAGTTCCATCATTCACCTGTCCCAAAGTGAGCTTTCTTATGATCTCACGTTCTGTGCCGAGATCTTGTCCTATGGCAAATATAGATTCGTCGGGGAATCCTGCTTCCCTTAGTAGATCAATTACCTTGTCAAAGTACCTACCATCTTTGAGGAATACCAGCGTTTCAGAATTTTTTGCAATCTCTTTTACTGAAGACAAGTCATAACATGATGGAATGATTGCAACTTTTTCTGCTCCCTCTGCAATACTTACACCTACCTTTGCAGCAAATGTGAACATTGATACGATTCCCGGAATGACACTCTGCTTTATCTGTGGATGCTTCTTCTGGATGTTTCGGTGCATGTATATCCATGTGCTGTACAGACATGGATCACCTACAGTAAGATAGACGACATTCTTTCCTGCTAGAACCTGTTTTGCCATGATCTCTGCATTTTTATTCCATGTTGACTCCAATATGTCCCTGTCTTTTGTCATTGGGAAGATCAACTTGATGATCTCCTGATTCTTTGACTTGTCAATCAGAGATGACACCACAGATAGTGCGATACTATCTCTGTCCTCACTTGATGCAGGACACATTATGGTGTCTGCATTTTTGATTGCGTTAACTGCCTTGACTGTGAGCAAGTCAGGGTCGCCGGGGCCTACGCCAATACCTATCAGTTCAGCCATACGCCTAGTTAGATATACCAATTAAAAAGTCTAGGTTGCATTTTTTGTTGCAGAAATTATTGCAACTGGATTTCTTGCAAGTAACATGGTGCCTGTAGAAGTCTTTCTGCCTTTTGATATGGCAATTTGGGTCACCTCAACGGAGTCAAAAGCAAGTCTTTCTAGTGATTGCAGTGATGCGTATAGAGTCTCTACAAGTATGACTCCTATGACTATTCTCCCCCCTGCCTTGAGCTTGCCGTGGCATAGTTCTATGATCTTTTGAGTGTCTCCACCGGTACCTCCAACAAACACGGCATCTGCTGGTTCCAATTCTGGAATCTTTTCTTTCGCGTCCCCAAATATGACTGATACATTAGTTAGGGAAAATTTTTCAAGATTCTTTTTGGTCAGCTCGATTGCATTGTGGTCGTGGTCTATTGCAATGACCTTTCCGTTGGACTCTGTCTGTATGGCAGCTTCGACAGATATGGAGCCACTCCCACATCCAACATCATATATGATCTGCCCTGGATTTAGTCTTGCCTTGCTGATCTGAATAACTCTTACTTCTTCTTTAGTTATTGGCACATTGTCACTGCGCTCAAATGCACCATCTGGAATTCCAGGCGTTTTAAAACTCCACGCTGCCAAGTCTTTCTTTTGCTCCTCACTGTATTGGAGATGGGATTCCACCCGGAATGTCTCCCATGTTGACCAACGTGTAAGAGACGATCCATATGAAGAGATAGATGAAGATGTAGCTTCCTATTCCCTGAGTCACTATTTTTTTCCTATCTGATGCTGGCAACTGCATCTTCATTCCCTTTGCAATTATGATTGTCGCAAAGAACACAATTACCATAAATGCAATTGATGCCCAACGTCTGTCCTCACCTTCTATATTCTCAAAGATAAAAGTAGCAGCAGTACCTGCCATGACAGCCAATCCCACTCTCAACCAGAACAGCCTGTTGAGCTTTGCCGCATTTTCATTTTTTTCAGTGACGGCACTTGCAGGATCAACTGGAGGTATGTTGGGTGGCAACGATACGTCATTGCCGATCTCTGGTGTGTCTGTGGGTTCTTCTACCGACTTTTCTTTTTTACCTGTAGGATCAGGGGTGGGTTTGGATTTCTTTTTCTTGAATCTGGCCAAAGTAAATTTCTAGTGTGTTTCAACCTAGCCACGTTTAAAATCTTTGGTCACAAATGAGTAATTGACCCAATTCAGCGTAAATATCTCCACTGTTCGGTTGCCTTAAAATCAATTATTTAGGCATACGAGCCCTATTTACCCACGCCCAAATCATAATAAGAGTAATTTTAGATACAATATAGACGGCATGTGGCTCTAGCAGGAATTGAACTCCGGTATCTGGTAAATCAGATAACAGACAAGATACAAGACTATTACGTAAGCAACATCTATGGAATAACTCGTAACAGCATACTGTTCAAGCTACACCATACGGAAAAAGATGATATTTTTTTGATGATCTCCACATCTGGGATCTGGCTGACTTCAGTAAAGTTGGAACAGATGGAGCCAAACAGACTACAAAAGCGACTACGAAACGACCTACTGAGATTGAAATTGAGAAAGAT
This sequence comes from uncultured Nitrosopumilaceae archaeon, assembly GCA_964538885.1. Classification (GTDB taxonomy): domain Archaea; phylum Thermoproteota; class Nitrososphaeria; order Nitrososphaerales; family Nitrosopumilaceae; genus JAPOPJ01. The sequence goes on along the minus strand of CAZIHR010000072.1, from coordinate 64,398 downwards.
AACTCAGATTGGAGCAGAACGTGTGGCATATCTTACCTTTGTCGGATTTGGCAGAGAGTTTGTTATGGTTGGTGAATTTTTCGGTGACGGGAACATTATTTTGTGCAACAGTGAGATGAAGATACTTGCATTACAACACTCAATTGACGTACGCCACAGGAAGCTGAGGGTTGGCCTCAAATATGCCCCCCCACCAGAAAGCGGACTGGACATATTTGATATCTCAATGGCAAATTTTGAAGACCTGAAAAAATCGGAACTTACAGCAGCAAAATGGTTTGGACGAACTCTGGGACTGCCTAAAAAGTACGTTGAGGGAATATTTGGCATGGCCGACGTTGATCAAAAAGAGATTGGAGTGCAACTTTCTGAAATAGATGTAGAAAAAATCTACACGACCACAAAAGAGATCATATCTGATGTAGTAAATGGAAAGCATGAGCCTGTAATAATTAGGGGTGAGAGAACAGAAGTAATTCCAATAAAGTTTGGAGACACGGGAGATAACTGTTCTAGTGTGACAAGCTTTATTGCTGGACTTGATACTGTATTTACGGAAAATCTAGTAGCTAGGGGCAATTCAATACAGTCAGGTGATTCGGAAAAAAAGATCATGAACCTGCAAAGCCAGCTCTCAGAACAGGAAAAAGCAGTAACTACTGTAAAGGAGAGATCTGAAAATATAACAAGAGTTGCAAACTCGCTTTATACGATGGTATCTGACGGTATTACATCAATAGAAGATGAGCATGCTTTGAGCCTTCTCAAGGGAAATGATGCAGAGCTTTTCCGGGAGCGGGGTGCTACATTGATGAAAGTAGGAGATCAAAAGATACACATTGATCCAAACGCATCACTACATTCTATTGCTTCTGCCCTATTTGATGAAGCAAAGAGACAGTCAGGTGCAATAGGCTCCATCAAACATGCAATGGCAAACACCCAGAAGAAGCTTGACAGCGTAAGAAACGCCAAAGTGGGCAGTGTTATAGTTTCTGAGATCAGAAAAAAGAGCTGGTATGAAAGATACAGATGGTTCTTCACTACTGATGAGCTACTTGCAATAGGTGGGCGTGATGCTGCATCAAACTCTGCCGTGATTCGAAAGCATCTTGGGAAAAATGACAGGGTGTTTCATGGTGATATCTTTGGTTCGCCATTTTTTATTCTCAAGGATTGCCAAGATGCTCCTACATCCAGCATGAACGAGGTAGCACATGCCACGGTCTGCTTTAGTAGAGCTTGGAGAGAAGGACTGTATGGTCTCAGCGCATACTGGGTAAGTCCCGAACAAGTGAAAAAATCGGCCCCCAGTGGACAATTTCTCCCAAAGGGCTCATTTACAATAGAGGGACAGCGTAACTTCATCAAGGCATCTTCACTCAAGTTGGCGGTAGGAATTATCAAGCAAGGCAACGACCATACCCTAGCATGTGGTCCATCAGAACCAATAAAGAAGAACTCTGTATGTTATGCAGTAATTGAGCCGCGCGGCTTCAATATGGTTGACACAGCAAAAAAAATACGCTTGGAATTTTTAAGACTTGAAGAAGGCATTACAAACCAAATCAGCATCGACGATTTTGTACGTGTTCTCCCCGCAGGACAAAGTCAGGTGACAGATCTAGGCCAAGGTAATGCATAATGCAGTATATCGACACACATTTTTTGTTGGTGCCATATCTGAAAATTTATTGTATCATTTGGATGCACAAAGATCAACTCGTCCAACCTTGTTTAGTCGTCTCTGGTATAATTTCTAGTATCTTTGATGGAAATAAAGAGTTTTGTAGATGGAACTATGGCAAAATCTGCTGTATGATGCGCACAAGAAATGCCCAACAACCCGTGGGTGCGTACAAGTGAGTCAGATCACCATTGAGGATGGCAGACTGCTTGTCAAGACTGCACGTAGTACGGTTGCGGCATTTCTTGAATGTGGTCACGTGCAGCCAGATGATAAATTTGATTCTAGATTCTCTTACAAATCAGGAGTGTTTGTCACACTCAACGACCAGTCGGGGTTGAGGGGGTGCATAGGATATGTTGTTCCAAACAAAAGTCTGTCCCTTACCCTGAAAGATGCTGCAATCGCAGCTGCAACAAAAGATTCTAGATTCCCACCACTCTCTCTCAATGATCTCTCTGTGGTGACATTTGAAGTTACAATTCTTACCCCGCCCGAAACTATTTTTGTAGATAGTCCAGAGCAGCTTCTGCACAAAATTAAGGTGGGCAGAGATGGGCTGATCGTGAGTAATAGATATTATTCTGGACTGCTATTGCCTCAGGTCCCATTAGAGTATGGGTGGAACGAGATGGAGTTCTTGGAGCATACGTGCCAAAAGGCGGAACTATCAAAAGACTGCTGGAAGCATCCTGAGACCCAAGTCCAACGTTTTGAAGGAATTATTTTCAAGGAAGAACAACCCAATGGCCACATCATTGAAGGAGAGTTATAGGATTTGGAGCTTCCGTATCCAGAGATATTGTCTGACCTGATCTCAGCGCGGCGAATTTCTCTTCTGATATAATAACTAGTGGAATGTTTGCAATGGCACACCCCGTAGCTACGGTCAAATCGGCTTTTGTACACATCATTGCTACTGGTGCAGTGCCATTATGTTTAATGGAATATATGGTATATGCACCAACACTACTACCTACCCCCGATGGGAAGACAAGAATTGTATCTTTGACGGGTTTCTGGAACAGGTCATGATTATTATCAGTAATTTTGCCAGTCTTTTTGTCGACTGTTCCAAGAAAGTTGATTGATTTTTGTGACTTGAGAATCATACCTTGGGCCTTTCCCTGCACCATCACCCTCATCTTGTCTCATCCTGTATGATTTGTGAAAGCGGTTTTAGGTTTACTCCAACACCGTTAGAGTTTTTCAGATAGTATGCCCCCTTTATGCTGTTTGTGGTGACAGAGTCAACTCTGTCTGGAGTAATCAACGGAGTCAGACATGTGCAACAATCAGACAGAATATCACATCCTGCCCGTTCTAGTTTGTCTGCATGTCCACTCTTCTGTGCCTGTTCCTTGACTGTTCTGGGACAGAATATCATGCATCTCTTCCTAAATGATCTTCCCTTCAGCATATCTACAAGATCGTAAATCTCTCCAATGCTAAGCTGAGGACTGCCTAGAGATATCATGTCTCCCCTCTCTGCTGTATTTAGTTCGTCATGGATCTCTTGCATCTCTTTTTTGTCAAAATCTACCTTCTCACAGCTAGGAGTTCCTTCCCCAAAGCTGAATTTGGCGCAGGTTCCAGATGTCCCCATTCCACCACACAATGCTTTACAGCTGCGCCTATCCATCTTATCTACATTGGAGATATTTACAGAGTTGTCTCCAACCTTTCCGGCAAAAAAACCAAGCATTCCGTATGCAAGCTCGTCAGGTTCTTCTATTTTCATTCTGATGGTTAACTTTGCCTCGTCCTCTTTTCTCAGCGAGGAATAGGGACTCTGGCCGGTAATTGCACTTGCCAGTGCACTGAATGCGCTCTCTTTATTGGTCTTCAGACCATCGATAGAGTTTGCGTGTATTGCCGCATTACTTTCGGCAAATGCTACCTGCGTTCCCCTGTCTGGAATATCAAATATGTCATATGGTATGCAGGAGAAAGATGGAGTAACTCCCATAGTTTCATAAGATTTTTTGATGGATAGCTGTTTTTCAATAAAATCATCATCCAACTCATACTTTGAGACATTGTCAATGTCAAAGCCCATGGGATTGACGGTGGTCGTGACTCGGAATCTTGCCTCCTTGCTGATGCCAGCAAGGAATTCTTCACCGGCATCTCCTATGGTGTTATAGTTTACTCCTGATAGGTGAGCCCATTTTATGGGAATTAATTTCTCCGCATCCGTAGCTTCACCGGTAGCTACCAATATTCTATATGCAAGCTGCATTATCTCCCCATGTTCGCCTTGCAGTGCTGCATCTTCATATCTTGTTAGTTCCAACATTGTTCCTATCTGCTAGCGATATAATACTTGTACCTTTGAATGGATTTACAAATTTTATTAATTGTATCATGTTGGCAAATTTAGGCAAAACAACTACACTCAAATATTGTTGTATAGAAAGCAATATCTGCTTTGTTATATGGAACTATGTCATTTCTTGTTGTCATTTTGTTGATTTCAGGCGGCATGGTAGCTTCCCACCACATTGAATCCTACATATCTACAGCGGAACATCAGTCAAGTGGTATAGCATATGCACAGTCTCAGCCAACAGTCACATCCTTTGCATTGGATAGTAACAATACAGATCCAACTGGAGTTACATTTGGTGATGGAAAGCTCTTTGTGGTGGATGGTTCAGATGATCGTATTTATGTATACTCTGCTGCTGGCACATTAGACAGGCAGTCTGGATTTGCACTAGACTCTAGCAATGAAACTCCCACCGGAGTTACATTTGGTGACGGAAAGCTCTTTGTGGTGGACAGTTCAGATGATCGTATTTATGGATACTCTACTACAGGCTCACACGACGAATCATTTGGCTTTGAATTGACTGCTGACAACGCGGATCCGCGAGGCATCTCCTCATACAGCTGTAAAATATTTGTAGTTGACCATAAAGATGACATGGTATACTCTTACCAGTTTAATGGTACTGCAGACAGGCAGTCTGGATTTGCACTAGCCTCTAACAATACAGATCCAACTGGAGTTACATTTGGTGACGGAAAGCTCTTTGTGGTTGATCGTAAAGGCGATATGGTATATATTTATTCATCCAACACAACTGACTGTGTTCCTCCCAAAGTATCAAGCATAGCTCTGAACGAGGGAAACGGCACACTCACAATTACTTTTAACGAGGTGATTGATGCATCCTCAATAAATACTTCAAAGATGTTTGTCAACGATTCTGGTAAACCAGACCGAATACCACTCACACAATCCACAGTAGTTACAGACTCGGACACCATCTCAATACAGCTAACCGAACCACTTCGTCAACAGATAATTATGCTGGATACTCCGGTGCTTGTCATTTCAACTTCAGCACTTAGCGATCCAGCTGGCAACATCATATATGCCACTCCTAATCTAGACATGAATGTAACTGTGGATACCATTCCGCCTGTATTTTCATATGCTGAATTCACAGAGAGCGCTGGCACACTCACAATTACTTTTAACGAGGTGATTGATGCATCCTCAATAAATACTTCAAAGATGTTTGTCAACGATTCTGGTAAACCAGACCGAATACCACTCACACAATCCACAGTAGTTACAGACTCGGACTCGGACACCATCTCAATACAGCTAACCGAATCACTTCGTCAACAGATAATTATGCTGGATACTCCGGTGCTTGGTATTTCTGCTGGTGCAGTTATGGACACGTCGGGGACCAGTATTGTTGCATCTATAGGCAATCGGATCCTAGTCATTGATACCACTCAGACTAGTCTTGCAGAAGATGCCAAGGAGATAAACATTGCAAGCTGGAATCTATTTGATTTTGGAGGCAAATTTGGAGGCACAGACAAAGTGGATGATCCTACAATACTTGATGCAATGACGGATGTAATCTCGAATTATGATATTATCTTTGTACAAGAGATAGCAAACTTGACTCGTTCCGCACTAGATGTTGATAGACCATTTGTTGGATTTAACAACTTGTGTGATAAATTGGACTCTCTTGAGTATACTTGCGAGGACACTGGGGTGATAAATGATGGTGAAGGGTATGGTGTTATCTACAAAATTGATGTTGTGGATGGCGTTGTTGTGGAGAGAACGGACATTGAGCAGACCGTTCCTCACATACCAAAGGGTGGTGGTGCAGACGAGATGCGCCGTCCACCCATGAAAGCTACATTGGATCTAGGTAATGCAGATCTGATTGTATACAACTCACACACACAACCCACATCTACATCTAAGGAGATAAAATTGATGAGTGATAAAATAAGTGATGCACACAATCAAGATACAGTTATTGTTTTGGGTGATTTGAACGCAGATGGCCAAAGATCAATTAATGGCAAGCTTGACGGCGGCTCTGATTATTACCGCGGCGGCTTTGCAGGACATCCAAATGACTTTCCTAAATCTGAATGGAGACAGACAGTCACCGATAATGACGTGACTAATTTTGCCAAAGTACAGCGTGCATATGACAGAATAATTCTAAGTAACACACTGAATCACTCATATGACAGTTATGGAATATTGGGAACTATAAACTCTCAACCGTTCAATGAGATATACGTGGGAGGAAAAGATAGTGGGAAATCACTGTCTGACCATAAACTAGTATGGGTTAAATTAAAGTTTGGAAGCATAAAGCCAACAGATTCTATTGGGACGTTGAAGAATTTGTTTTCTGACTATACCAACTCAAGTGAATGCAAGACGCGTGATGTCATATATGCAAGGGGAGAAGGCTTCGTATCGGACAAGACCATACATCTCTACATCACCGAATATCCCGGAGACAATACTAGTTCTAAATTTGAGAGCAAAGGTACATACAAACTCCGAGATGTGACAGGCGGATACAATTCCATTACTACTAATACTGATGGAGCAATACCGAACACGTTGCTGTGGAATCTTCCAACACCTGGCAATTACAATATAGTGGCAGATGTAAACACGGACGGCTATTTTACGTATGGCATAGATGTAGTAGATGCAGTAGATTCTAGGGGACTTGGCATCTCTGAATGCAAGATATCTGATGTTGAAGCAGGTGCACCTAGTGCTCCAATTGGTCTCACCGCGCATGCTGGAAACAACACCGTCTCACTTTCTTGGGATGTACCAGAAAATGATGGTGGGAGCAAGATCACCGACTATATAATTATGTACAAACAGACTGACAGCAACCGTTGGCTCACGTTCAACGACGAGCCAATCACGAATCTGTCGACGACGGTGACAGGGCTGACCAATGATATACAGTACTCTTTCAGAGTGGCCGCCCAAAATTTCATAGGTGTGGGTGCTTTATCTGATGTGGTGGTGGCAACCCCGTCATCTCAGACCCAACCTACACCTGCTACTGGCACAGTCACTTTGAACGTCTCGGCGTTTGATGACAGCAACAGTAATGGTATTAGAGATGTGGGTGAGGTGGCATTACCTGGAATCGCCGTGTTGACTTTTACACCATCAACAGATGATATAGATATCATACTTACTGGAGCTGATGGTACGGTCTCCAAGACGAACTTGTTAGCTGACACATTCTGGGCAATCGTCCTGCCCCCCGACGACAAAGTGGCAACCGCGCCTCTGTTAACCTATAATGATATGGTATATTCTGGGATTCTCAACATAGTCAAACCAGCATCTGACTCTGTTTATTCTATGTCTGTGGGAATCAAAACTGACCCGTGAGTAATTTCTCAGCCAGAAAGTATCGCGGCCACATTGTTGGGCTGCAAGCAACCTGATTGAACTAAACACAATTCAAGCAACCTAAATTCCCGACATTTTTTATCGTCGTACTATAGAATCTGCATTTAAAATACACACAATCAGGCGACATAATTTACAAGAGTACTTACATAACTTGCCAATCACTCTATTGTTATGGAAAAGATTCTTTCTGGAATGATCCGAACCATGAATGCTGTACATCCTCCAAGGATGACTGCTCTGAGGGAGCTTCACGAGGCTGAAGCAGGGCCATTTGGCATACTGATTGGAACTATTCTCTCTGCAAGAACAAAGGACGAGAATACAACCAAGGTAGTAAAGGCACTGTTTTCAAGATACAAAACCGTCAAATCACTTGCAACTGCCAATGTCAAGGATGTCGAAAAAATAATAAAATCAATCGGCTTTTATCGCGTCAAATCAAGACGAATTATCAACACTGCCAAAATTATTGATTCTCAATACAAAGGAATTGTTCCTGACAACTTGGAAAAACTCGTTGAACTTCCGGGTGTGGGGAGAAAGACTGCTAATTGTGTCTTGGTATATGCATTTGAAAAACCAGCAATTCCAGTAGATATACACGTCCACAGAATATCTAACAGACTGGGTCTTGTAAGCACCAAAGATCCAGAGGAAACAGAGACAGAACTCATGAAGATCATCCCCAAGAAATACTGGCTAAAAATCAACGATACCTTTGTAATGTATGGCCAAAACATATGCAAGCCGGTCTCGCCCATGTGTAGTGTCTGCCAGATCAAGAAAAGATGCAAGCATTACAAATCACAAAATCCCTAAGTTGGTCACTCGACATATTGGCATGTAGTTATACTAACGCTTCTTGGTAAGATAGAGGGTACCTACTATTCCCCCAATTCCTGCCGCAATAAAGAATGGAAGAAGCGCAAACGGATTCTTTGCCGGATCGCCTGAGAGGAACTCTACGATCATGCTGCCCGAATACACTGCCAACGGATCAGTTGTGCCTTCCATCCCATGCACTGACCAAGATCCAATTCCAAATACACCAATGTCTAGATTGGACACAACTATACGTGAGCCATTATTTATTGTGAGCCCAGCACGATCCGTATACGAGATAATCGTCTTTGCAGTGGGTGGCCAACCCCGTTCCAAATCACGGTGCACCACTATATGTCCCTCCTTTGGAGTCTGCACTGCCACCCAAAATTTGTAATCTGGCTGCGCACCCATCCCAACCTCAATTATCCTTTTGGTGTCTTCATTATCGTATAATCTAAGAACCGCGCTGCCATCAGGATTTGCATAAAGAAGGTTGTTATCTATTGTGACTTGCCAGCTTACGGCATGGATCCTGTCCAGCAGTATCATTGGGGCATCACGTTGAACCGTGTTAAAGTCATTGTATGGTACAGTTATGGTGTCAATTATTAGAGATGGATTGGTGTATTCCTGTGCAAATGCTGGCACGGCCCAAAATGTGAGCACGACCAGTAATATGACATATATCACAAGCCAACTTGTGCTTATGTGAATAAATACCTAAGCTACAAACAAATTGTAAAAGTATAGATTGAATACGAGGCCAAATTTTGGCAATCGTACTGGACTATTAGATGGACTGCTGGTACTTTTTGTCAGAGAAGGCACTGCGCGACCATACTAGACTTTGCACCGTGAAGCGATTCAAACTTGGTATATTTTTATCATCTTGACACATCCCAAAAACGAACCAAAAGATCAAAGGCGCGGCACATATTCCCACAATCCATCTTTCTAAATATAGACGCACAGTGCCAGAATACTTATCATGCCTGAATGACTCACGTCGAGCCAAGCCTGTCTTGTTTTGGCGCGGCCAATAGTGATCAAAAGTTCAGGGCAAGGAGATCGTCCCACTCATGTAGTTAGCAGACCTGCTCTCTCCAGCTCCGATACTGCTCCATCCACATCGGATTGCTTAAAGTTGGCATCTGGTTTCAAAGTAGAGATGATGTTAAACGTCCTGTCCCGGCATAGTCCATTCTCATAGGCGGCAATATAATGGACGGATGCAAGCAGCTCCATCATTCTTGGGCGTTTGGATGACATCAACTTGTGGACTGATTCCATTACGGCATCAAGTTCTGGCTTTTGTCCAATCGAGTCTAGAAGTTCCCTCCCTCTGTCTGCAATCTTCATGTTGAACTGGAAGCGTCTCCCAGTGAATAATTTCTTTCGTTCCACGGATATCTGACCGTTTCCCACCATGTCCTCCATCATGTACTTTACCTCTTCTGAATACGGTCCGTAGCTATTCCACTGATATGGGAAGATTCTTTCTTTTAGATTCACAAAATAGAGTATTTTTTGTAGTGCTTTCCTACCTGGAATTTCATCAAATTTGTCTAGGGCCTTTAGCACCGCATACATCTTTATGTGATTACCGTCGTCAGTATGCATATTTTATACATAGTACATGATATTGATGTACTGTATTTATCTTTCGTGAGCAGATCTCAAACCATAAGTCAATTGTTTTTGAAATTTTTTCTTAAATAATCCTCAAGAATTTTTCTCTTTTTTGCTACGATGAATATTCTGTGGATCCTAAAGTGTTTAGCTATGGCACATATGATGCTTGATTTTTTTTCTATCGGCTCCATCTTGGAGGTTTTGGGATCATATATGAAGACTGTGTCGGCATATCCATCACTTTGATCTTCTAACACGTTAGAATATGGGTAGAGCTTGTATGGCAGATTGGTGGATTGGTCAAAAATAATTTCATCTGCATCTATGCCAATGTTGCTCAAATTTGCCTTTACGCTGGATTCCACAGCATTGTGATATGCGATGCCTCCTCCCGGTGTATCAAAATCCATTTTCATCTCAAGCACATCTGAATTGCTTACCTCTTTATATGGAACTCTCCCCTCTATATCCCGGACGATGTTTTGGAGTATGGGCTTTTCAGTTGATTTGATTCTGTTGAGAAACCAAGCGTCATCATATGCCACAAATTCCTCAAAGACTGTTTGGTCGTCAAAGTCCTTAGGAGTAGGATAATCAAGTTTGTTTTCTCTGAGCAGATCTTCTGCAACTTTGATTGCCATTCCCTCAAAGGCTCGTTTGGTCTTGTGCAGATAAACCTGACCAAACATATGATACCGTGCAGCTATTAACTGTTCGGCTGCAAAGAATCCGCCTGTCAGGACGACCATTTGACCATCCTTAACGTACAACGAGTCTAGCAACCTGTCAATGTCAAACAGCCCGTATTTGACACCAGCATAGTGAGAATCGCGGAGGAGATAATCAAATTTGTCTACGTCCAACTGTCCAGATATTAGGCTTGTCAAAAATGGTTTTTCTGGATCTGGTCTGCCCTGAATCAAGTCGGCCACGCGAATTGGTTCGATTTCCGATTTGTGTATTGTATCAGCAAACCGCTTCTTGACAAATGCTTCTGAATAGTCTTCATGTGGCTCGGGAAAGCTTTTGTCCAATGCATGAGAAAGTGGTTTGTGGCCTACATCATGTAGCAGGGCTGCAAATCTGGCAAGCCGAATGTCATCTTCTGCGATGTTTATTGGCGTGCCCATCTTCTCCGCATTGCGTTGAATCTTTCGAAGTGCCCTGTCAACAACATGCATGGCTCCCAACACATGACCGAATCGAGAATGCTCTGCTCCATGATACACAAGGTGGGAAAAACTGAGTTGCTTCACCCTTCGAAGCCTCTGGAATATAGGATCCTGAATTATTTGAAGCTCTTCATCATACACCGGAATGAACCCGTGTATTGGATCGCGAAATTCCTTATGCGGTACGCCCATCTTCTAACATTGATTCTCTTATTGGTATATTTAATTAGAATTTATGCATCAATTGCGGTGCTAGGTTCCATCTAATCAAGCTTGTATAATTTTACTAAAACTGAAAAATGAGAAAAATTTCCAGTGTGAAATTCGAGTCACAGAACAGTTTTTAACAAAAATAATCTGAACGTACAAGACACGCTACTTTATACGTTACAGGAAACCTAAATTTTTAGTGTCAAACTCATCCTTTTACAAACGGATCTGGGTGATCTAAGATTACCTTGGACACCTCGGGTCTTAGAATAAATTGGGATGGTACCTGTCCTTCCTGAATCATCTCTCGCAGCTTTGTTCCACTTATTTGTTCTCTGTAGTTGTCGTCATGCGGACATGCTCTTGGGTTGGTATATGTGATACATTTTTTGCAGTAAAAGAATGCGGGGAAGAATATCGGCGATATCTCAAGCTCAGGATAGTCATCGAAGATTCTTTGTGCTGCAAATGGGTCATAAAATTTTCCAACACCTGCATGATCTCTCCCAATAATAATATGAGTACAACCATAATTCTGACGCATGATTGCATGATGTATTGCTTCTTTTGGACCTGCATATTTCATCTCTGTGTGCAAGGTGCCCATTATACATCTGCCTTTAGGATAATAATTGGCAATTACAGTCTCGTAGCATTTTACAATTACTTCGTCTACAAAGTCACCGCTCTTCTTTCTACCTATTATGGGATTCACAAATATACCATCTCGTGTAGTAATTGCTGTCTTTTGCAACATCTCGTGTGCCACATGGGGTGGATTCCTTGTCTGAAATGCAACCGTAGCTTTCCATCCTGCCTCTGAGAATGCGTTGCGTGTCTGCTCTGGAGTAAGCCTGTATTTTCTAATTGTAGTCTCTTGTGGTCTCTGTAAATAGTCTATCTTTCCACTCACAAGCATGTCCCTCATTGATATGGTCTTTGCCACGCCAGGATGCGTCTGGTCTGTTGTCCCATATACTCCCATCATGGTTCTTTCCTTATCAAAAGAGAATGTCTCCTCTACATGTAAAATGGCAATCCCGATTCCTTGCTGATTCTCAAGTAATACGTCCCCCGCGTCTTTCATCTGGTTTGCCCTAGTACTATCAACATCAAGTGTTATAGGGATGGTCCATGCTGTACCATCATCAAGTCTGCCCTGTTTTATCACACTTTCAAAGTCTTGCTGCATCAGAAAGCCTTCTAGGGGACTAAATATTCCATCTGCAATATTTTCAACATCATTTGCCAGATCGTCTGAAATCTGAACAGCAAACATTCCAGAGGGATCCGTATCTGAGATTCGTTTGACGAGTCTGCCTCCATGAGGTCTTATTGAACCATTCCATGACATACTTGTTCACTTGTTACGGTCTATATGAAGGCCACATTCCTTGTGTTCTCCTTGCTCCCACCACCAACGACCGGCCCTCATGTCTTCGCCCGGCTTTATGGGTCTAGTACAAGGCTCACAGCCAATACTGGGATAGCCCTTATCTAGCAAACTATTATACGGAATATCGTTCTTTTTTATATATTCTTGAACCTGCTCCCAAGTCCAATCAATTATAGGATTGATCTTGAGTATTCCACCATGTGCATGGTCGATCTGAAAGATTCTTGCGTTACTTCTTATCTCAGTTTGGTCTCGCCGTAGACCCGTGATCCAACCGTCCATCGTACTCAATATGCGATTTATCGGGTGGACCTTACGGATCTCACAGCAGAGTTTTCTATTGTCCACACTATCATAAAACAGGTTGAGTCCTTTTTCCCTTACCATCTCCTCCACCTCTTCGGTGTCAGGAAATAATACCTCGATTGTAATACCATACTTTTTCCTGACTACATCCATTATATCATAAGTCTCTTGTGGCAGACGACCGGTATCAAGCGTGAAGAATCTAAAGTTATGACTTATCTTTAGCATTATATCCATTATCACTGCATCTTCTGCGCCGAAACTTGATGCCTTGGCTACCTTGGGGTGCAGATTTTCATATGTCCATTTCAGTACATCTTCTGTGGTGGAGATTTTTGTGTTTAGCTCATCTACCTGCTCTTGCGTAAATCTTGTCACAGTTCACTAGATTTACTAGTTTTATATTAATTGTCCAAAAATTTACACTGCCTCTCACATGTGCCTACAGGTAGTCAAATACAGTTTGCACCAATTTACTTTTGCTTGCTAGCTGGAATTTGTGTAATTCTCAAAAACTTTATACTAAATTATAAACAGGCATATTAGATAACTAGTGAATGAAACAAGCATCATATGTGGTTGTCTTTCCTGCTATATTTTCTAAAAATAAAATTCCACAATTGATCTTCAACATCAAATACATTCTCAAGGCAAAAAGCCAACCATTCAATACAGTAAAACGTGACGGGGACGTAATACTGGTTGATGCCAATGATCCTGTGTTTGCATCATCTGCAATAGGTCTGCTTTTTGGTATAAGTAAGATTGCCATAGCACGCCTGGTTGAAAATGATTTTGAGAAGGTCGTATCTGAAATATCTCTAATTGGTGGGAATCTGTTGCTCAAGGGTGAACGATTTCTCGTAAAAGTTGAGGGAACATCAAAAGGATTCCTTACAAGTGATGTAGAACTTGCTGCAACATCTAATATAATTGAGAAAAAATCTGAGATGGGAGCGAAACCTGGCACCGAACACAACTATGACAAGTTGTTATACACTTATCTGACCAAAAAAAACGCATACATCTGCATATTTTTAGATCGCGGTGCAGGAGGCATTCCATTCCAACCTACAGAACCAAATGTCATATGTGGTATCTATGATGAACTATCAGCAGTTTCATGCTACGAGACCATAAGACAGGGATACAATCCAAAAGTTATTGCCTGTTACAGGAAAAAATCCGAACTAATCAATCTTGCAAAGATGATCAACCAAATTCTCCCAAGAATGCTCAAAGAACGTATAACTATTGAGTTATTTCTCCTACCGACAAACATGGGCAAAAGCAGCTATACCCACATAACAAATCTAGTACTGAAAATATTGATGAGCAGAGCAGAATCTTGCAAAATTCAACATGTGGCAGTTCCAACATCCCCCCTGACGTTTCCTATGGATCTTGTTGCTTATCTCACAAGCCTAGTGTTTAAAGGAGGGAAAATTCCAATTCTTCCACTTGGCGGACTTGATTCCCAAGTGTTTGAAGATGCAAAAGAGCTGCGCCTCGAAAGGCGCATCGGCAAAATGAAGAAGCTGCTCTTGCAAAATCATAAAGATATCAGTGAACTAGAAGACAAAACTCTGGACTCTGCGTTGAAAAATAGGCAAGATATAACCATTGTGGTGGGACCCAACAACATACATGACTTTCTTGACTCACTTGAATCGAATCATTAGAATTTAAACAAGACAACATATCTCAAGCTGTGCTGAAAATAGGCGAATTCATATATCCGTGGGGCAGTGGTCACTATTCCCGCATGATGATGCTCAATTCTGTGCTCCCTGAGTTCATTAGGGACGAATTTGAGATCCACTATTCCAGCAAGGATCACGTTTATGAAAAACTACTTGAAAGGTTCCCCGACAAGGAGAAACAGATCCACCAAATACTGATGCCTACACCAATAGATGGCAAATTTGGGCCTAGCGTATCACTGTCGATACTTAATTTGTTGTTGCCAGTCTCAAAACATCCACCTCTACTAAAGCAGATTGCAGACTATCTAAAACAGGAAAGGTATCTGTATGATGAAAAAAAATTTGATCTAGTTATCAATGATGGTGATATGGGCTCAAACATCTTGGCAAAAAACCGCGGCATACCCAGCCTATTTATCACCAATCAATTCAAGCCAAAGCTGTACAAAACTCGCTCCTATTTTGCTCCGTCAACCTCCTTTATTGCAAAGCAGATAACAAAAGCATCGAAGATACTGGTGGCAGATTCACCTCCTCCATATACAATGTGCGAGTATAACCTTAACTTCACAAAGGATGCCAAGGAGAAGGTCACTTATGTAGGACACTTTACGCGCCGACAAACAATTTCAAGTGAACCCACCACGACTCTGGAGAAACTGATTCAAAATTCTGAATTTGGATACTGGATGAGGACTGGGAACAAGTCTACCAACGACTGGACCGGACATAGATATGAGGATGCTTTTGCTCGAGATGAAATGAGAAATGAGAAACGACTAATTTCACATGCAAGAAATGATCCATCTATTGACTCGGTCCTCGGACGGGACGGACGAAGATACACACTACAAGATGCCTTGGAAAGAAAGATCGACTGGATTCAGATTGATGTGGGATTCCTCTCAGAACAGGAAAAAGAGTATGTCTTGAGTTTGTGCACGTATGCTGTAGTTAATGGATCCCACACTGTTATGGGTGAGATTCTTGGTGGCAAATCAAAACCGATCATAGGAATTCCTGTCTATGACGAGCATACCAACAACATCAAATGGGCTGACGAGAGAAACCTAGGCGTACTGGCAACAAATACAGAGCAGGTAATAAAGGCACTATCACGCATCAAAACGAACTATAACAAATTTGAGGAGGGTCTTGAGCACTTTGCTAAAAACTTTGTTGCAGATGGTGCTACAAACACAGCAAGAATTGCAGGTCAAATCCTCGAAGAAAAGAGATAATACTGAATTTGCAAGAGTCTTAGGCAATCTGGTGCGTGGTATGTTCGATGGGCAAACTGACCGAAAGGGATGACGATAAAAAACCACGTACCAGAGGACTCTTGCAAAAAAGATACCAATTCTCCTGCTAGATTATTGAGATCGTCCACCGACATAATCACCATCTTGCATGTGGTGTTACTAGCCATATGCCCCTGAAGCTGGTATCCTTTTTTGCAGATGAATCAATCGTGGTAACGCTTTTATGGAAAAAACTAAGGTGATCTTCATGCCCAATTGCCCAGAATGTACAGCTAGGGAGAAGATAAAGATACAAGAAAGCTACACTGATGACATGCTTGCAATGGAGGGTAGAGATGGTCTGTCCAAGTTGTTTGATCAGATTGAAATTCCAATGAAGATGGATCCTTCCACCAAGCACTTCATATGTAAGAGATGCGGTCTATATGCAACCAGAGAACAGGTTTCAGACATTAGATACAGACTTAACCAGAGGGAAAAGACTCGACAAGACAAACAGGATGATTATCTGGAATGGTGGCAAAAAAGCAAAAAAGAAAAACGACAGAGCTAGGTTGATACACTATGGCAAAAAAGAGAGATGATATCCCTGATTGGGTTTCTGATGAGATCCAAAATGCAAAATTTGAAAAACCAGTTGAGCTTGTTAGGACTGGCTACATCTTGGAGATCTATTCGGATGATGGCAAAATAGATGCTCAGCTTTATGAGTCAGTTGAGGATGGACGACATATTGTTACTATGGATCTGCCAGACAGTATCAACTCGTCAGATCTAGAAAAAGGCATTGTTTATGAATTCAAATTTAATCAATCTCGAGCCCCATTAAGCAACCGTGTCTCTGAATGGCTACAGGCGGAGAAACAAATAGATATGACCACCATATACCAGTTTGATCTCAAGTCGATGGAACAGCTAGATGTTGGTTCTGCTGACTCTGCCGATGACGAAGAATAGTCTAGTTCTTTTTTATACTGTCTAACTGCTTTTGAAACGCCGAGCTTACTATTGGATTTACTAGAAACGGGAACGTATGTTTGCCCCATACTGCCGCGCGGGCAGCTGCTGGCACTATAATTTCTAGACGAGAAGAGTTTGCCGCCTTCAATACTGCCTTTGCAACAGTTTCAGCACTCAGGGATGTCGGTGAATATCTGGGCATATTTTCAAAAGATGGGTGGTCAAAAAAGTCCGTACGGACCATAATCGGACTTACTACTGTGACCTTTACGCCGGTTCCCCTCAACTCGTACTTTAGTCCTTCTGAGAATCCCAACATTGCAAATTTGGAGGCACAGTATGAGGCAATACCTGGTAAACCAAAGCTGGCGGCCACTGATGCGACATTAACTATATGACCAGTGTGTTTTTCTAGCATGTCTGGAAGAAAATATTTTGTGCAGTAAATCATTCCAAAATAATTGGTTGCCATCTGTGACTCTATATCATCAATGGTAATATCTGAGACGGATCCATAAATGGCAAAACCCGCATTATTGACCAGTATATCTATGGCTCCAAATTTATCTTGTACCATTTTGTATAGACTTGCTACCTGAAGCTTGTCTGACACATCACACCGGCAAGTCATGGTAGATATGCCAAATTTCTTTAATTCATCTTCTGCCTGCTGTAGCTTCTCTAGTCGCCGTGCAACTAGAATTACATTGGCCCCTCTCTTTGCAAATTTGGTTGCAGCAGCTCTTCCAATGCCTGATGATGCACCAGTTATTACTACATTTTTGCCTTTAAAATACAACAAGTTGGAGCTGTATGTTTAAAGATAAAGCGGTTTCGCCCAGAATCAGCAGACTTGACTCATAAGATGATCTTTTCAGTCAGAATTATGTTGTACGTCATTTGAACTGTTCAATGATGCGATCCTTGTCAAATATGTATCGTAGCTGTATCTCTTTCTCAATTGTATCACGCTGCTCTACTGTGCCCCTAAAGACGATTGCCATTAGACAGGCACATTCGATACCCTCTTCTCTTACCATACTTATTGCAGACAGTGCGGACATGCCACTTGTCACCACATCATCTATGATTACTGCCGGAGATACAATCTTACCTTCTATTGCCCTACGAGCTCCGTATTTCTTTGGTTTCTTGCGGACAAAAAATGATGCAATAAGAGGATTCGACAATTTTTTTTGGTGCTCAATCCAACTTAGCTGTGATATTGCAGTTGCAATGGAAATGGAGCCAGATTCTAGACCCCCAACGGACTTGATGTTTGGTATCTGTTGAATGGCATGATAGAGTGTTTTTGCAACAGAATTAATTCCTTCTGGGTCACCGTTGAGTCGTCTTAGATCAAAATAGTATGGACTTGTTTCTCCTGATGTCAGCTGGAATGGCTTATCTTGTGAATATTGGAATGCGCCTGTTCTTACTAGTATCTGTAGCAGCTCTTGTCTGTCTGTTCCCACATCGTGTGCTATCTCCACCATTGGGAAGAAATCACTTGCCCTAGAAATAAATCCTTAGAAATATGCTTGGCTACACCACAAGTAAAATTTGGCAACATCCATTTAGATATCTCAGGCATATCTATTATTCTAATCTCATAAACTTTTGTCATTCTGTGCAGTCTTGGTGATCTTACTCAAAGCTAGCTTTACTAGAAGCAACCACGTAAAGAGAATTGGAATATAATACGTTGCAATTCTCCAACCAATTACGGCATCCCAGACTGCCACACTTTCCCCCGTAATATCAAAGTTGAACGGATTCAAGTTGTAGATATATGCCACAATTCCAAACTCTGCAAGGCCAGAACCTCCCACCGTGATAGGTAAATTTCCTATTGCGTTTGCACCCATGACGGCCATTATAGAATCAAACGCACCTATGATGTAGTTGGTCCCAATAGCTATAATCATGAATGAAATTCCATAAAATATCCATGATGCCAAAGACAAAAGAAGTGTAATAGTAAAGACTTTTTTTGACTTGGCAGTTTTCAAATTTTTTCTACTCATCGTACAGACTTCGGCCATCCACGAATTTGTCTGTGTTATGTATTTCTGGCCTTTCTCCTTCCCAAATCTGGATGCTAAAACTGCAATAATTCTAGGAACCTGAAATGTCTTCTTTGAGGACAGAAAGAACAGTACCATCCACAGAGATGTGACCGCAATGCTGGTTCCCAGTATTATTGTAGCTACTACATAGGCACCACTTATCAGTGCTAGGATCCCTGCCATGATAGAAAGAATGCCACCTGCCAGAACTTCAGTAACTATATCCATAATTGCAATCCACGTTGACGATGACGGCTTGGCACCCTTCTTGTGCAGATAATAAATCACTACAAACTCTGCACCTATAAACATCGGCGTTGTAAACTTGATGAACTCGCTACCCATCCTGACACCACTTAGCTTCCAGAATGAATCGAACTTTCCCATGTATTGTCGTACTATATACGTGAACTTTACTCCCTGCAAGAACAGCTTTACTAGCATTGCAGCAACCGCGCCTATAAACGGAAACAAACCAATTGCTAGAATGTCTTCAGGTTTGATGTCAAACTGTATTGCGATGATAAAAATAGGAACAAGCGTTACAGGTATTACAATTACTCTCCATTTCATCTGTTAATTTCTTTATGGATTCAAATATAAGCCAATAAAGGAAATTCCAACGAATGAAGTCTATCTTTGTTGTTGGTACTGCTGGATCTGGCAAATCTCTTCTCACATCAAAATTGTACGAGTATTACACAAAAAACGGTGCATTTACAGCGGTGCTGAACTTGGATCCAGGAGTGGAAAATCTTCCATATACGTGCGACATTGATGTAAGAGATCACGTTGATGTGGTATCAATAATGCAGCAGTATGATCTAGGACCTAACGGCTCGCTTATAATGGCAAATGACCTAGTTGCATCCAAGATAGAAGAGATTCAAAATGAGATAGACAGTGTCAATCCTGACTATTTACTGGTAGATACGCCTGGGCAGATTGAGCTGTTTGCGTATCGCGCTAGTGGACGTTTTGTTGCAGAGAACATTTCATCAGATGAAAAGACCTGTCTATTCCTGTTTGATGGTGCATTAATTACCACTCCGATGAATTTTGTCTCAATTGCACTTCTTGCAACATCTATAAGACTTCGCCTTGAATTGCCTACAGTCAACGTCATAACTAAGATGGATCTCATCGGAGCCAAGCTACGAGACATTCTCCAATGGTCCTCCAATCTGAAAAAACTTGAGGATGATATTGCAAGAGAGGCTGATGGAGAGACATATTCCCTAACTTCAACCATTTTGAGAGGGCTGAATCTGGGAGGACTTGCGCAAGGACTGATACCAATATCCAACGTCACAGGAGACGGGCTGGTAAACTTGGAGGGTGCGTTGAGTCGAATCCTCAATTTAGGTGAGGAGGTGGATGACTAGTGGTCTCTGAGATTACCGTGAGTGCCCCATCATCTACTGCGAATTTGGGCCCCGGCTTTGATGTGTTTGGACTTGCACTTGATGCCTTTTTTGACGAAATCACTTTGACAAGAAAAGGTACAGAAGTATCAATTATTGCAGATGGTGGTGTGCCTACAAAACCCGAAAACAATACGGCGGGGCTGGTTGTAAAAAACATGCAAGAAAAATTCAAGTTAGATGGTGGCATACAAATCAAGATAAAGAAGAGAGTTCCTGCTGGCTTTGGATTGGGCAGCAGCGCAGCATCGGCGGCCGCCGCCGCAGTTGCAACAGACAAGCTATTTGATCTGGGACTTGATGCCAACTCTCTTGTGGAATTTGCTGGATATGGAGAAAAGGCAAGTGCGGGATCTATCCACTATGACAATGTGGCAGCATCCGTACTTGGCGGATTTGTAATAATCAGGACGGACCCACTTGATGTGATCAGAATAGATCCACCCACAAATCTTCAGTTATGTGTTGCCGTGCCAAAATTACAGGTACCTGCAAAGAAGACCAGTGTTTCACGAAGTGTATTGCCTTCCAAGATAAATTTTATAGACAGTGTAACAAATCTTGCATATGCAGCATCAATTGTTGCAGGATTCATGCAAAAAGACACCCAACTGATCGGCACCTCAATTAAAGATACAATTGTGGAGCCGGCCAGAATGCATCTAATTCCCGGCTTTGCCGCGGTCAAAGAAAATGCCTTGAAAGCAGGTGCATTAGGAGTTACAATAAGTGGCGCTGGCCCCTCAGTGATTGCATTTGCAGATACAAAATCCAACTTGGATGACATTGTTAATGCCATGAGTATTGGATTTGCCTCTGTCACGATTGATTGTCAGACCATCATATGTCGACCAGCTATGGGTGCCACAGTAAGGCGGCAGGAATGATTAGATGAAGAAGGCAGTGATGGTGTTTAGTGGAGGAATGGATTCTGTATGCTGTGCAACACTTTTACAGCCAAGATATGAATTGTATGGCATCTCATTTTCGTACGGCCAAAAGGCAGCCAAAGAGATTCGTTCAGCCAAGACATTTGCAAAGATGTTTGCCTTCAAACAACATCGAATTGTTGACATGGGATTTATGAAGTCACTTTATGGAGATTCCAACGTACTCACTGGCAGAAAGGGAGATCTTCCAGGCTCATTTGAATACTCGATTGTGGTTCCAATCAGAAATGCTGTCTTTCTTGCCATTGCCTCTGCGTGGGCCTATTCATTGGGAGCCTCTATAGTGGCATATGGTGCACATATGGGTGACAAACACTATCCGGACTGTAGACCTCGATTTGCCAAGCTGCTTGCTTCTGCATTTAATATGGGCGAGATTGATGGAATCAAGGCCGGTATGCGGAAAACTCTGAATATATGGTCTCCATATATTGAGGGACTCTCCAAGAGCAATCTGATCCAAGCAGGCTATAGGGTAATTGGTGATGACATCTTTAGAACATGGAGCTGTTATAGTAATGGGCGATATCACTGCGGCACATGTGAGTCATGCAACAATAGGAAGGCAGCCTTTGGAGATGCCAAAATTACAGACAAGACAAGATATTTGAGATGACCTAGTATTTGTTTTCAAGTATCTTCTTTTTGAGTACTAGTCCCCTAATTACAATATACCAAACAAAAAAGATCACACCAACTATTCCCATAAATACCCAGTTTTGTGTGTCGGGTGGCAGATCTGCGATCGAGTCTGTAATCTCTCTTGATACCAACATGGATACTGCAAGTACTATTCCAAACTCAATTACATACCATGTCCAGTGCGGCCATGATTCTTTTGGTATGTGTACGTTGGAGTGCGATCCCATGAATTTGCTCAAAGGGAGTGCTTATTTAATTTTTAAGGCTGTGCCTAAAATGATTTGTCTTGACGATTCTTAATTATTGCCATGATGCCTTCTTTTTCATCCGTTTTCTCATATATTCCTCTATATGCCGAAGAGAACAGCTTTGCGTCATTCTTGACCCCGCGCATCTTCATGCATAGATGTTCTGCCTCTGCTAGAACCGCCACCCCTTTGACACCCTGCGCAAACAGCTCGTCTGCTATATTCTTGGTAAGACGTTCTTGAATTTGTAGTCGCTTTGAGTATTTTTCTACCAGCCGAATCAGTTTTGATATGCCAAAGACTCTACCGTTTGGAGAATATGCTATGTGGATCTTTCCCATGAACGGCAACATGTGGTGTTCACACATAGAATAAAACTGGATATCGCGTGCAAGAACCACGTCCGAGTCCTCGGAGAACTGCACAGATAGTTCCGAATCAGAGTCATATCCGGCAAAGATCTCCTTGTACATACATGAAATTCTTTCGGGAGTTCCTTTGAGTCCCTCTCTGGTGGGGTCTTCACCTATCTCAATTATCAATTCTCTTACGAGTTTTTTGACACGCTCTTTGTCCATTGATATATTTCATACTGGTAGCTATTTGAACTTACTTGGTATTTTGTTTTGATGGAATCAGGGTGCTCCAATCAGCTTGTGGAGTTGAGGGACGACCTTCACTTGTATATAATATGGATACACTGCATCATACAGCGATAACAGTAATTCTAGAGATGGTTCTGCCACGCCATACGTGGGCTGTATTACAAATCCCGATATCTCGTTGCTTGATATAGTAGAGAAGATCTGCCTTGCTATATCTTCTAGTTCTTTGGGCGTAGTCTTGGAGCTTGCAACAATTTTTACATAGGTTGTACTTTTGGATGATGCAGCAAGTTCTAGACACATCACCGCATTTTCTACCATTCGATTATAATGTTTGGCATCCACAAATTCTGAATCTTTCGTCTTGATCTCTACCTTTGCAATATCAATGAACGGCAGAACGTGTCTAAATCTTTCTGAATCAAAACACGATGATTCTAGATAGGTCCGAATCTGTTTCTTTTGTACGTGTTCTGCCAATTCAGCCACTGCTTCATGTTGAATGAGCGGTTCCCCCCCCGTGAAATTTACTTTGTATGTATTATCATGTATGCTGGAATCAATCAAGTCGCATACCTGTTCTGTTGTGTATTCTTTTCCCGAATCAAGTGGTAGTGATTCTGGAGTATCGCAGTAAAAACAAGTAAAGGGGCACCCGGCAAATCGTACAAACAACGTCTTGGTGCCATAAAGAATACCCTCTCCCTCAATTGACGTAAATATCTCAGACAGCCTCACCTTCAAGCACTTGTGATCCCCCGTATCGATATTTATTCCGTGAGTTTCTTTCAATGTAGTATGGGCTCTCTGGAATAGAACAATCCGGAGATAAAGAATACTATTCCCAATATTCCAATTGTGCTCCCAACAAGCTCGACTTGGTTCTGAAATTCAGCCCCAGCTGGGGCCCAGAGCCATGTCATGAGGGCACCCACCACAACCATGGGAATTCCTACACCCAAAGCGATCTCTTTGGAAGCCATGCTCATGCTGTTTGGGAAATGTATATGAAGCTTGTTGTAAATGGCGGCCCTTCTGCAAAACTGAAATAGCAATTTTATCATATATGCGCTTGGCGGCACAACATACAAGATATGGTGTACTACCTCACAAACTAACCATACTACCTATGTAGCTTTTTTGCAAAATCGTACATGATTTGATACCTAATTATCATATACATCTCTGCAACTCGAAAGATTTCTTGTATCCATAGTTGTTATGCAGGTATTTTCTGTTGGTGTTGCAAGCTAGTCTTTCCACTGCCATTTGTAGTTCATGTACGAATCCAAGCTTGTCTGACTGAACACCATAACGGACAAGTCCGAAAACTCTTTTCCCTCCAATTCCTTTACGGTTCCATCAAAACTAGTTTCCTTCTCTGTTGTCAGTGCCTCAAATACATAAACCCGCATATTTTTTGTATCAAAGCCGTTTTTTTCCAGATATGTTGCAACCTCTGACGGCATAAAGTGTTTGTCTGGCTGCGTGGGCCAAGGCCTTGGAATCAAAATTACATTATATCCATTATGTAGTGCTTCCTTCAACTCTGTCTTTTTTTGCTCAATTGATGATGTCACATGCATTGTAATTACTCTGGATTTGTCTAGTGGTATTTTGGCTTTTGCCGCAGCCACCTGCACTGAGCTGATTCCCGGAATTATTTCCACATCGCCAAAGATCTCAATCAGTCTGTCTACCACTTCTGATTCTGAAAAACTGACATCTCCCGTAAACGGAACAAGCAGTGAGCGATTACCTAACTGCGCAAAAATTAGTTGGTATGTATCTTCCTGACTAGACATAGTAACTTCGTATACTTCCTTTTCATCAAGCAGGTGTTCAATTGTCTTAAGGGTGTATTTGTAGCCGACTACCACGTCGCAGCCAAGAATTGTCTTCTTTACAATTTCAGTTACATATTCTGGAGCACCAGGGCCAACACCCACGGCATATACTTTGCCCAATCTTATCCTGTTATCTTTTGCCTGTCTTTAATAAATCGCACAAATGGACCCCAATCAACCTTCATGAATTTGGTAGGTTCCTTTATTGGGTACTTGACCCAATCTTGTGCAATGGCATACTGGTATGACTCTTGCTTGCCGTCCTTGTAATACTCCAAGAACAACACGCTCCCCCAGACCTTCTCCTCATATGATACATCCACTATATCATCAAATGGTATCTCGATGTTCTTCTCGTTCTCCAAATCTTTCCTCAAATTATCTTCAGTGTACCCGTCATGTATCAACATGGTATTTTTAGATCTTAGAAAACTCAGCACCTGTCTCTGTCTTATTGCCTGCCACCATTTCATCTTTGCTTCAGTTTTGGGCAGAAACATGAGGTGTCTGTCAGTCAAGATCAGCATTCCCTCCTTTCCCCCAATGGTCAAGAACCGCTTTGACTCTCTCCACACTGAGACTAGATGCGCTTGAATCTTTTCATCATGTTGCATATGATAAAACTACCACAGCTTGTTAAAAACTAATGTGGAGTTGCCGGTGCCGTTTCTGACATTTCATATATGTGTGTGAAGTTTGTATCTGCAAAGTTGGATTTTCTTGTTGACAAAAGCAAGTATGCACAACCGGCAATCCCCGACTAATACATTAGCTTTTAAAGTCGGAATAAATGAGTGACTTTATTGAATATATTCGGCATGCTACTTACAGTATCACTGCTGTTGGTCGGCACTAGCTCTCTTGCATTCGCACAATATGATAATCAGGTTGCCGTGCTTGAGACCGCGCAGGGCAATATAGTGATCGAATTCTTTCCAGACGATGCGCCAAACCATGTTGCAAACTTCGTCAAACTGGCTCAGAGCGGATTTTATGATGGTACGCTCTTTCACAGAATCATTCCAGGCTTTATGATACAGGGTGGTGATCCTAATACGATCAGCGGCGATCCCAATACATGGGGAACCGGTGGCCCGCCGCACTCGGTGGCGGCCGAATTCAACTCCATAAAGCACGATCGGGGAATTGTTTCCATGGCGCGAGCCGCTGACCCAGACAGCGCAGGCTCTCAGTTTTTTATAGTACACCAAAATTCCCATTTTCTTGATCAACAGTATACTGTATTTGGAAGAATCGTGAAAGAGCAGAGCTTTGCGACGCTGGACAGGATTGCATCGATAGGCACAAACCCCCGTGATGCGCCCCTTGAGCCGGAACTGACCAGAATTATCAGCGCAAGCGTAGTAGACCGCCGAGATGTCCCCGATGTCGGAATCAGAAGCCAGCCCTATGAGGATGCACAACTTGGGATAGCTTTCATTGCACCCCCCGGCTGGATACTACAGAAGGGTGACAAGGCTGACAAGGACTCGCCGGATCTAATCGCAGTTGGACCTAAGACTGGCGCAACAAACCCTGTAATACACCTAACCGTCGTGGATGCAGGCGGGCAAACATTTGACGAGATACTCCGGGAGCGCAGCGCGATGCTGGAGGCAGACGTGGAGGCAGGCAACCTCAAGATCATCTCGCAGGAGAGATCGACAATAAACGGCAGGGACGCGTCTGTCACCTCGGCTACGGGGCCGTTTCTGCACGACGACATATTCATCGACGTAAAATTTCAGGAGGTCCAGATTTATGACCGTGGCAAGATCTACGTCCTAGTGTATTCCAACGAAGTGGACAGCTTTGATGCCTATGTGCCCAGCTTTGAGGAATCCGTGGATTCGTTTGGCGTGCTCGGCGATCCCGAACCCGAGCCTGTAGATGGAGGAGGTTGCCTAATTGCCACTGCCACGTATGGTTCCGAGATGGCCCCTCAAGTCCAGATGCTTAGGGAATTGAGAGATAACAAAGTAATGAACACTACATCAGGCACTGCATTTATGGCGGGGTTCAATCAGATATACTATTTCTTCTCACCAACAGTTGCTGATTTATTGAGAGACAATCTTATCCTCAAGGAGACAATCAAAGTTACAATAACGCCGATGCTAGCAACCCTCTCACTACTAAATCACGCCGAGATAAATTCAGAGTACGACATGCTGGGATGGGGCCTAGCAGTAATTATGCTCAATGCTGGAATGTATGTTGCTACACCAGCAGTTGTAATTTATATGATGAGAAAATAATTTGTTACCATACATCATCTACTTCATCTAGTATCTTGTATTCCTTGTCCATATCGCGTTTCATCAATTGAAGTCTTGATATGTCTCTGTCAAAGAAGAGATCGATTATCCAATCTAGCATCACTCGAACCTTCTTATCAAATGTAGCTATCTTGGAGAGGTACACATTTCTCCATATTAGCCAGGCCCAAAATCCCGAGATGTTCATACCAAGAAATGTTGCGATGCCGGTCCTCTTACCAATTATTGCCATTTGGCCCTTGGAGTGATATACAAATTTCTTCATTGTTTTATTCCTTATCAGTGCCTCCAAATTGTATGCAGCAGTCTTTGCTTGTGCTTCAGCAATCTGTGCTGTGGGTGGATATGACTTTTCTGTCTTGGGATCCACAAGTGTCATGCAATCTCCTATTGCAAAGACTTCTGGAAACTCTTCAATATTAAGAAAATTATTTACAAGTATCTTGCCTTTGTGTCTCTTGAAGACGGATCTCTGAATTGTGTTTACAGGAGTGACACCAGCAGTCCAAACCAGCGTCTTGGTTCTCATTGCACTTGTCTGTGAGGTACCATCTGCATCTGTGATCAGCGACTTTAATGTAACTTCGGTACCATCAAACCCTGTAACTCCCGTCTCAAGTCTTATGTCTATTCCTCTTTGCATCATCTGCGTCTTTGCAAAGTCAGCCAGTTTTTTGTTAAATCCTGGAAGGATACTTGCCAGTGCTTCCAACACGACCACTTTGATGTCTTCCTTGTGAATTGTTGGATAATGTTTTCTTGCATCAAGCAGCAGATCCATTAGTTCTCCTGCGGTCTCAATTCCTGCAAATCCGCCTCCCACGACGACAAAATTCAAAAAGCTCTTTCGTAGTATAGGATTTGTCTCATTTTCGGCCTTTTCCAGCATATCTATTACTCGATTCCTCAACACGACTGCGTCATTTAGCGTCTTCATGGTGTAGGCATTTTTTTCCACATCTGCCATCCCAAAGAAATTCGTTTGACTGCCAAGCGCAAGCACCATATAATCATAATGGATTGAAAATCCCCTCTTGTCACTTGTTCCCCACAATGTGACAAGCTTTCCATATGGATCAATATTTTTAATTCTTCCTTCATAGAACTTTGCCTTCTTGCAGATTGTTCTGATTGGCATAACAATGTGCCTTGTAGCGATCATTCCAGATGCCACCTGCGGCAACATGGGCGTAAACAGCAGGAAATTATCTTCACTTATCAGCACTATCTCAACATCTGGATTATCTGCAAATCGGGTCTCAAGCTGCCTAGTGCATTCGACACCAGCAAAGCCTCCCCCCGCAATCACTATCTTTTTTTTATTTTTTGCCAATTATGTCAACCTTACATTTCCCCTAACGTCTAATTATTTAACGCATCTAAGAATCAGAATTCGGCCTGCCGCAAAATCTCAGAGTGTAGTATTTCATATGCCTTTGATGCATGCTTCTCATTGAGTATTATGGTGATGTTGTCTTGACTAAAGAATGCATTTGCCAATTCTATGCCATTTGCATGTAGAACTTCTGCCACGTAGGACACTACATCTGATTTGTTGTGTTCCATTGGAATGGAGATTCTGATCTTTGCAAGGCCAGTACTGAACATGCCTTCTCTATTTGGAACATCATCAAAGATCTGTCTAATTCCATCCATGTCTTCTGCAAGGAATCGAAACGAGTCAGACAATCTAAAAAAGTCATAGTTGCTGGTTATCTTTGAAAATTTGTCTAAAAGTACTGCAGTATTCATATCATCTGAATCTCGTATTGAGATCTTGATGTCCATTATTCCATCAGTCAGAGCAAGTCTTGCGTTCTTTAATACAGATTCATCCTTCATGTGTTCCTTTGTATCAAACGTGTCTGCGTACCGCTTTATTGCAACTACAACTGTATTGAGATTGACTGGAGCACCTGCAATTCTTTCTATCTCTGGTTGTATTTTTACTGCTAGTGCGGTATAGTTGATCAAGTCCATCTTCATACAATCATATATTGATCTGTTGCGTGTGATGATCTCCCTTACTATTTCTGGTACAGATACATTTGGAATTCTCATTGAATAATATTATATGTTGTCATTTATAATAGTATTATGTAATATATAAGCCAAATTTTATAAAACTTTATATTATGTAATGTATATTACATCAGATAGGTGAATATGACAAATGTTCTTCGATGATGAAATTGAGGGAATCTTCAAACGCATGTCAACTACTTTGGGTGAAAGCTTTGGAGATTACAAAAGCGGCACCAGCACGGGTCCGATTTATTACGGTTATACAATGACCGTCGGCCCAGACGGAAGGCCGATAATAAAGGAGTATGGAAATGTCGAGCCTAGACCATACACTACAGACAGCAGGGAGCCGGTCGTTGATGTGATTGTCGACTCTAAGGCCAAGTTGTTGAAACTAGTAGCAGAGATGCCTGGAGTTGAAAAGACCGACGTAAAAATTGTTGTCCAGAACAAACTAGTTGACATATCTGCAACACGTGGCGAAAAGAAATACCACATCAAGGTACCCATACGCCATAGAGTCGATGAGAACTCTGCAAAGGCATCCTACAAGAACGGCATACTTGAATTGTCATTCAAGTTGGCCGGGGATCCAAAACCTAAAGGCAAGACGGTGGAGGTGGAATAACCTCCCCAATATTTTATGGTGATATGAATGAGTGAAATTGTTTTAAGAGTTGAAGAGATCTCACAACAGCATGTTGGTATGGGTAGGGCAACAGTCGATCCCAAGATACTTGAGGAGATAAGCTGGAGTGCTGGACAGATTTTGGAACTATCCTATAACAAGAAGACCCACGTGAAACTGTGGCCTGGCACTACTGAGGAGTATGGATCAGGAATAATTAGAATCGATGGCATCACTAGGCAGAATATTGGTGCAGGAGTTGGTGACAAGATCTCAATACGACCTGTGGAGGCAGTGGATGCAGAACATATAGTTTTGTCACCTACTGAAAAGATACAGGCAGAAGGAATTCAGGACTATATGATACATAACTATCTTAATCATGTATTTACTACTGGTGATACAGTTTCACTCAACACACAGCTGGGTGGAAAGATCCAATTTGTAGTTACGGGCACAAAACCTGCAAGGCCAGTGATTGTCACAGATAGAACCATCTTTAAGCTGGGACAGATGACGCAGGCAGTAGATGTTACTGTTCCACGAGTTACTTATGACGAGCTTGGAGGATTGGGTAACGCGGTACAAAAGATCCGCGAGATGATAGAGCTGCCGATGAGACATCCAGAGCTGTTTGAGAAGATTGGTGTAGAGGCACCCAAAGGCGTATTGTTGTATGGCCCCCCAGGTACTGGCAAGACGTTGCTTGCAAAGGCTGTGGCAGGGGAGACCAATGCACACTTTATCTCACTTAGTGGGCCGGAGATCATGGGTAAATACTACGGGGAAAGTGAAGAAAGAATTCGAGATATATTCAAACAGGCCGAAGAAAACTCACCTACAATCATCTTCATTGATGAGCTTGACTCTATTGCGCCAAAGCGTGATGAGGTGTCCGGCGAAGTGGAAAAACGAATTGTCTCCCAGATACTGACTCTGATGGATGGAATGAAAAGCAGGGGCAAAGTAGTAGTTATAGCAGCAACAAACAGGCCCAATTCAATTGATCCTGCTTTGCGAAGGCCGGGTCGATTTGATAGGGAGATAGAGATTGGTATTCCTGATGAAGAGGGGAGATCTGAGATTCTCTCAATTCACACGCGTGGAATGCCGTTAGATGAGAAGATAAATTTGAAGGAGATTGCAAAGACGACACATGGTTTTGTAGGTGCAGACCTTCAAGTACTGACAAAAGAAGCAGCAATGAGATCTCTGCGGAGAATCCTACCTGAGATGGACCTTGATCAGGAAACAATATCTGCCTCCCTGCTGCAAAGTATCCAAATTACTTCTGAGGACTTTGCAGACGCATTAAAGGAGATAAGACCAAGCGCACTGCGTGAGGTTCAAGTACAAATTCCAGATGTGGAGTGGGATGATGTGGGTGGACTTGGGGAACTCAAGGAGGAGCTACGACAGGCAGTGGAGTGGCCTACCAAATACAAGGAAGCCTATGATTATGCAGACATCCAAACACCAAAAGGGATCCTTTTACATGGTCCTCCTGGTACTGGCAAGACAATGATAGCTAAGGCTTTGGCAAGAACTACTGACTCTAATTTTATTAGCATCAAGGGTTCTGAGCTGCTTTCAAAGTGGGTCGGTGAATCTGAAAGGGGAATTAGAGAAATATTTAGGAAGGCAAGGCAGGTGGCCCCATGTATAATATTTCTTGATGAAGTGGATGCACTAGTTCCACGTAGAAGTATATCTAGCTCCGATTCACACGTAACCGAAAATGTGGTATCTCAGGTTCTAACTGAGCTTGATGGACTCGAGGAATTACATGGTGTGTTGGTAATAGGTGCAACAAACAGACCAGATATAGTTGATGAAGCACTACTCAGGCCCGGTAGGTTTGACAGGATTATTGAAATACCGAATCCAGATGTCTCTGGAAGGAAACAGATCTTTCTAATTCATACAAAAAAGAAACCACTTGCAAGTGATGTAGACATGTCACAATTAGCAGATATGACAGATCATTTTAGTGGGGCAGAGATTGCTGCTGTAGCTAACAATGCAGCAATTACCGCATTGAAAAGACATCTACATGGCAACCAAAGTAACATCAAAGAGATCACGATCACACAAGCAGATCTAATTGATGCAATTTACAAAGTCAAGCCTAACAGAAAGAAAGTTCCCATCGTTAACCCGACTAGATAGACATGAATGAGAGCATCTTTTCCCCCATGATGAATTCACAGCATTCAAGAAGTGCTGTGGCAGTTATACATGGAAATCATCACCAAAGTACAGAGTATAAATTAGCTGATGTGTCTTTGTATGGTAAATTGTCTGCTGACAAATCCGATGAAGATGTTTTAGTTACTGTATCTGAAGATGAAAAACCAGATGTTTTGGATACTTCCGATCAAAATTTACGTGAGTTACTGGAACAAGAAAAACAACATACCTTGGAATGCCAAGATAAACTTAAGCATGTCTTGGCAG
The DNA here is from genome assembly GCA_964538885.1 of uncultured Nitrosopumilaceae archaeon. Taxonomy (GTDB): domain Archaea; phylum Thermoproteota; class Nitrososphaeria; order Nitrososphaerales; family Nitrosopumilaceae; genus JAPOPJ01. The sequence goes on along the minus strand of CAZIHR010000072.1, from coordinate 32,337 downwards.
ATTTTCAGAATTTATCTAGAAAAACACAATCAGATATTGAAAATGGAATAAATACCAAGCTTACCGAATTTATGCTTGAATTTTTAAAAATTTATGACGACTTTGAAAGAGCCAAGCAGGCATTTTTTGAACGTGGTGTGGATGTTGAGGGACTGAACTCAATTTTAAAAAATATGAATTCAATGATGGCCAAATATGGCGTAAAACCAATAGATGCATTGGGAAAAATATTTGATCCTAATTTACATGAGGCAATACACATCATTCAAGACCCTGCCTTGGATGAAGATACGATCACCAATGAAATCAGGAAAGGATATATTTCACATAATGTGGTTATTAGACCAACACTGGTGGAAATCTCCAAAAAATCTAAAGTGAATGATGATGAGTAAGGTAATAGGGATTGATTTAGGCACAAGCAATTCTGCTGCATCTGTAGTTATGGGTGGCAAGCCCACAATTATTCCTGCAGCGGAAGGTGCAACTGTAGGTGGTAAGGCGTTTCCCTCAGTGGTAGCATTCTCAAAGGACGGCGAGCTTCTTGTTGGCGAACCTGCACGCAGGCAGGCAGTCACCAATCCCAATAATACTATAGTTGCTGCGAAACGAAAAATGGGCTCTGATCACACCTTCAAAATACAGGACAAGGACTACAAACCACAACAAATTTCCGCATTCATACTTCAAAAAATCAAAAAAGATGCAGAGGCATTTGTAGGTGAATCTGTTGAAAAGGCAGTCATAACTGTCCCTGCATACTTTGATGACAACCAGCGACAAGCAACAAAGGATGCTGGAACTATTGCTGGATTGGATGTGGTCCGTATTATCAATGAACCCACTGCAGCATCATTAGCATTTGGACTTGACAAATCCAAAGAGGATATGAAAATTCTTGTATTTGATTTTGGTGGCGGTACCTTGGATGTAACAATCATGGAGATGGGAGGTGGTGTGTTTGAGGTGATGAGTACATCAGGTGATACACAACTGGGCGGCACAGATATGGATCAAGTGCTTATCAGCTATATTTGTGATGAGTTTAAGAAAAAGGAAGGCATAGATCTTTCTTCCGATAACACTGCCATGACAAGGATCCGAGAAGCTGCAGAAAAGGCAAAAATTGAATTATCAACTGTAATGGAGACTGACATCAATCTGCCATTCATTGCACATGATCCGTCTTCTGGTGCAAAGAATCTTGAACTGCGCATAACTAGAGCCAAACTGGACGAATTGATCGGACCCATAATTGAGCGATGCAGACCGTCTATAGAAAAGGCATTGAGCGATGCCAAGCTGTCACAAGGTGATATAAACAAGATTGTGATGGTGGGTGGTCCAACTAGGATACCTCTGGTGAAAAAATTTGTGGGCGAGGTGATTGGAATGGAACCAGAGTCAGGTGTGGATCCCATGGAGGCTGTAGCAATGGGCGCAGCAATACAGGCAGGAATCATAGCAGGCGATGTGTCAAGCGATATTGTCTTACTGGATGTAACACCACTTACATTGGGTATTGAGACACTGGGAGGAGTACGGGAACCTCTCATAGAAAGAAACACCACGATTCCTACCTCAAAAAGTAAAGTCTTTACCACGGCTGCAGATAACCAGACTGCTGTTACGATTCATGTCGTACAGGGTGAAAGACCTATGGCTCAAGACAATGTTTCTCTGGGAAGCTTTAACCTCATGGATCTGCCTCCTGCACCAAGGGGAGTCCCACAGATCGAAGTCAAGTTTGACATTGATGCCAACGGAATAATTAATGTGACTGCTAAAGATCTGGGAACTCAGAAAGAGGCCAAGATAACCATCGAGTCATCATCCAAACTCTCCAAAGATGAGATTGAGAAACTCAAGGAAGATGCAGAGAAATTCTCTGATGAAGATAAAAAGAAGAAGGAAAAGATTGATCTAAAAAATGAGGCTGAAAGCTACATCTATACCACTGAAAAACTGATAAACCATGATCTTAAAGATAAAATTTCACAAGAACAAGGAATTAAGATCACTGATGCTGTAAAAGATGTAAAAGAATCCCTCAACAAAGAACCCGACGACCTCAAATCAAAACTTGATTCATTAAAGACTATAGTTAGTGAGGTCACAACAGAACTTTACAAGAATGTGACTCCTCCATCTGGCTCTACTGACCAACAAAGCACCGGCTCTACTGATGAAACCAAAAATAACTGAATCCAAATATCTGATATTTATACAGCAAAACTATCAAAGTGATATCTATGGCAGCTAAACGTGATTACTATGAGGTTCTTGGCGTATCGAAAACAAGCCCCCCCGACGAAATCAAGTCACAATACAGAAAGCTTGCATTAAAATTCCATCCTGACAGAAACAAATCTGCCGAAGCAGGTGAACATTTTAAAGAAATTTCCGAGGCATATGCAGTGCTTTCTGACCCTGAAAAAAAACAGGTCTATGATCTCCATGGCCATGCGGGTGTAGATGGTAAATACAGTTCAGATGACATCTTTCAGGGAGCACGCGGTGACTTTAGTGACATATTTGGACAGGGTGGAGGTTTTGAATCCATATTTGAAACCATTTTGGGACGAGGCGGCGGCTTTGGACGCAGGCAACAACGCGGTTCTGACATTTTGTATGAAACAGCTATAACACTAGAAGATGTTCTGCACGGCAAAACGCTAGAGATTGATCTTCACAAAGAGATCAAGTGTGATACATGTAGTGGTACGGGCTGCAAGCCCGGTACTAGAATGAATACCTGTAGTACATGCAACGGACAAGGCCAAGTTCGCAAAGGCCGAAGTATGGGTTTTGCATCGTTTGTAACAGTTGAACCATGTTCCACATGTCGCGGTCAGGGCTCAATAATTGATACTCCATGCAGTGAATGTCGAGGCAGTAGAAAGAAAAGGGGAACAAAAAAGGCATCATTTGACATTCCAGCGGGGATTGAGAGTGGAGACTATACGGTACCTGGGGAAGGCAATGAATTCCCACAAGGCGTAAATGGAGATTTGATAGTTAGAATCTTGGTTCAGCCACATAAATTCTTCAAACGAGATGGCATGGATATCTTTTATGACCATGATGTGTCCATGGTAAGTGCAGCACTTGGCTGTGATATTCTTGTGCCAACCTTAGAGGGAACAGAAAAAATCAAAGTTGAAGCTGGAAGCCAACCAAACACGATCCTCAAACTAAGAGGTAAGGGCGTGCCACATCTTAACTCGCGTGGCAGAGGTGACCAGTATGTACGCATAGTTGTTAACATACCCAAAAAACTCGATAGAAAACAAAAGCAAATCCTAGAAGACTTTGAGCGTTCCTTTGATTGATGACCATTTGTGCAAAGAAATGTCAAAAATTCAGCTAGTACATATGCCAGGCAAACAAATTTTACCCAAAAATCTGCAAAGCCCTAATTGTGATCTTCCCACAGGACCCGTATCTCTACATGATGGCCATTTCGTACATGTTCTACATGATTGGTCTTTAGCACCTCACTAATCTTGTCCTCATTATAGAATTTTTCATTATACCTGCCCACTATCTTTTTACAACTGTTACAGTAAATTTCTCTAAATTTTCTTTTCATCAACACTTGGACTTGAAAACCATACTTTTAATAGATTTGTATCTCATATTGACTACTATCTAATTTCCAAATAGTTTCTCAATCGATTCCTTAAACGGAGGAACTACGACTCCCTTTTCTGTAATGATTCCACTGATCAGCTCCGGGGGAGTTATGTCAAATGCTGGGTTGATTACACCGATGTCATCGGGGGCAGTCTTTTTGTCACCGGTTCCCGTAACTTCACTATCATCTCTCATCTCAATTATTACATCTCTGTAATTGCTTTTCATATCAAACGTAGACAGTGGTGCGGCAACATAAAATGGGATCTTGTGTTGTTTGGCCATTGTTGCAACTTGATATGTTCCAATTTTGTTAAAGACATGTCCAGTATTTACAACTCTGTCTGCACCAACCACAACCTTATCTACAAGTTCATTTGCCATACTGTACCCTACGGCTGTATCTGGAATCAAGCTTACGTCAAAGCCGTCATGCTTTAATTCAAATGCAGTAAGTCTGGAACCCTGTTGCACAGGTCTAGTCTCCGTAGCAATTACCTTGATGTTTTTTCCACTCTCTTTTGTGGCCCTAATTACTCCCAGTGCGGTGCCATATGCTACAGTAGCTAGAGCACCAGCATTACAATGGGTCATAATTGTATCATTGTTCTCAAGCAGCGCGGAACCATTCTTTCCAAGTGCTCTGTTGATCTCAATATCTTGTCTTGCCATTTCTTTTGCCTCATCTACCACAGCTTGTCGCATTTGATCCGCGGTTTCGCAAGAAACAGCCACATTCATAATTTGTTCTAATCCCCATGCCAAGTTAACTGCCGTGGGCCTAGTCTCCAAAAGAGTCTTCTTTGCCTTTTTCAGATATGTAATTAATTCATCCCGATTTGTAGTCTTGTTTTGCAGTACAGCCAACGCAAGCCCAAAAGCACCTGAAACACCGATTGCAGGTGCACCTCTAACTACCAGTGTTCTTATGGCCTCGGCAACCTGATTATAGTCATTATATTCTACATATGTCAAACTATTCGGAAGTTTTGTTTGGTCAACCATTATTACTTTATTATCTTTCCATGATACGGTTTTCAAAGAACTGTCATTGGGTTGTTGTTTGACCATTTTGTTTTTTTTCTAGGAGTATATTTAAAATGAGCTTCCCATTTGAAAAATAAGATTATAATTGGTTCTGACATAAAGACATGTAATGGAGATTTCAATAGAACCCTGGAAAAAGCTAGTGATTCACGAAGTAATCGAGTACCAATTTGAGGATTGGGTAAAGCAGATTGCTTTTAGTACGCGAACTTCGGGTGGTGGTATACCTACAATGCAGTGGACAGACGGAATTGTGTTCACACCAGCCAATTTGCCCACCACCAATGCTACAGTAGAGGAACAGTTGAAAGGTATACTACATTGGTCGTCAGTATCTTTTGCCATCAAGGACACATTTGAAAAACAGATAGTACATGAAAATGCAACCATTAATCTGGTGGATGTAAGTGTTAATGAAATTTTCAAAAAGCTTGCCTTGGAATTGAAAGAACAATCAAAATTCGCGAATAGGAATTCACCCCAATAATGGATGTTGAGTATTGGATCAAAAACTGCAAAGCAGAATCCAGCTTACTCAAAAATTATGATCCTGATCCGTATTATGTGAATTATTTTTTCCGTTCATATCTAAACTCGGTAAGCAAAGCTTACAATGATATCTTTGAAGAGGCAAACAGAGACTTTGGGTTGTTTATTACACAATGCACCAGTCAAAAATTCAAAGAAAAAAGCATCTTGAAAAACGATTCTAGAGCAATTGAATTTGTTTCATGGTATGAGGAAAAAATTAAGAAAGAACACCAGAGCTATTACCCAGCATTTATGCATCAAATGATTACATTTTACGAATGTGGTAAAGAGCTACCGGACATACAGATCATGCTTCGGGCCAAGGAACGACACAAAAATGATATTTTTCAACCCATTTTGGTAAATTTGCGTGGAGGAATGCTAAAGTCACGAGAGGAATTACAAATTGAGGTCAACAGACAACGCCCTATATTTTTGAAAGTTCTTAATCACAAACGGACCAAATGTGGAGAGCCAACAGTTTCAGAGAGTGGCATTGTTGCGTCTGCATTCTTTGAGGATTTTGAGATCAGTTACGCAGCAGAAATCTACATCCAAGTTATCGAAAGAATAGTTGCAGATTCGAGGAAGAAGCTTGGTGAGTTGACTAGATGGTAGTCTACCTCATCCCAAAAATGGGATGTTCTTTTTTTATTTTGATTATTGGCAAGTAAGAGAAACCGTGTTCGAATGTGTCAGTAAATTCAGGATCCTCACCCTTGTTTCCTCGATATTGTAGAAATGATTTGGATGGTTCTGCCTGTAGTTTTACGTAATTGAATTGGTAGATGGTCACATCCATGTCAAGCGAGGTGACATAGCCCAATATCCATGATCTTTTGTGTTTGAATGTGAACAGTGCAAGATTCTGTTCATCTGGAAATTCTGAATCGTAAGTAAGTCTTGCTAGGCTACCAACGTCACTAATTTTGAGTGGATAAAACTGGTCTGCGTGATTTGTTGATTTGGTTTTTAATGGTGATATTTTGGTTTCAAAATTTATTATGGGTGCATAAATGGAAATATCGCTGGTAGATTTCACAACATCACAGAATTCCTTGCCTGCAGAGGCACTGTAAGATATGTATCTTCCAGTTTTTTCCGTCGGCACATAAAATATCAATAAAGTGTTGGCTAGAGTCAGAGTGCTTGAGATGACTCTCTTGCCACGATAATTTTGTGAATAGGCACGCAATGGATAATTTCTAAACGCACACACATATCTGGCCAGATCGGGAAAGCTGAACAACTCCACAAAACACTGTGTCTGCTGAATGGTCATGATGTGAGTAAATGTTTTTCCGTTTTTACTGTTTCGACATCTTTGACAATTTTGAAGATAATGTAGGCATGACTAGATATGTATATCTTGCAACATCGTCCACCTTTCAATTATTTTTCAATAGGCACCGATAACATTATTTGTATTTTATACAGCTTGTCACAGCGGGGGCTCCGAATAACTGAAATGCAACTAACAGCCGATAACATTATTTGTATTTTATACAGCACGTCACACTTTCAACCAAATTTGATGTACCGTGTTATTGTATAGTCTGAATTGCTAGATTGTCCTGTATGTACTTCGATTTTAAATTATTGGGTTACTTTGTTGTTTTTGTGTAATTCTGGATTCCACAAGTGGTATGCGTGGACTTTTCGGCGCTGTCAACTGTTTTAATTCTGATTCATATCCCTGCAACTCTGGAATGTCACCAAGAAAATCCAACCCAACTTTATTCTTATCAATTCTAATATATGGTTGTCCATCTAAATGAAAGGTTTGTAGCTTGTTACCTCTTCTCCATGATGTAGTGGCATCATAAATTGTCATGTAGCTTTTGCCTTTTTTTATATCAGATGCAATTGTAAGTCTGTCCACTATAGTTTCTACCCAGGCACCATTTCCATCATCATGATAGCGTTTTGCCTTAACAATTAGATGATTTGGGTTGTATACGACTTCAGAGATTAAATAGTCTGTCCATCTTACCATTACAAAAATTGACTGTTTTCTAGTAAATAAGTGGTGGGTGTGTATTCTGATGTGTACAGCTTGTCAACATATTTAGGATGATGGTATTTGTAGAATGGTAGACCATACGTGGATAACATAATTGAGATGAAAGCATGTGTGGTGGGAAACCTTTGTACATGTCTGTTTGTTCCCAATGCGGTTTGATATACTTTCACACCACTACAGGATGGAAATCCGTTCATCAATTACTCCGTCAAAGCAAGATACTCTGAAGATATTTAATCTGTAGTATATCTAGGTGAATATATCAAGTGACTTAAAATGCTTATTTCTGATAGGGCGACCATTCACGAATCTGTTATAATAGGTGATGGTACTCGGGTTGAGCCTGGTGCAGTAATTTACGAAGACTGTAAAATAGGAAGAGACTGCGTTATCGGTGCAAATGTGGTGTTGAGGCCCAATACAAAAATAGGCAATCATACTATTTGTGGTCCACTTTCAATATGTGAGGGAAATGTCGTCATAGGAGACAATACCACAATTGGAGCACAGTCACACATTACAATGGGAATGTCCATAGGAGATAGTGTCTTTATGGCACCTTGTGTAGTAGCTGTAAACACCTCAAAAATTACTAGTGCCGAACATGGAACATCTAAAAACAAGATCAAAGCAACACTCATGCCGCCAAAAATTGAGGATCATGTAAGAATTGGAACTGGAGTTACAATAATGCCTAGTATTGTAATAGGGCACCATTCGTTGATTGCGGCCAGGTGCGTACTTGCCAAAAATATACCACCCAACTCATTTGTAATGGGTGGAAAGGATCAGATAGGACGAATACATGAATGACATAAATGATATACATGTCCATCTTGGATGGTCAGATAGCATCAACAATTTTTTGGCTCCAGACAAGCTTGGCCATTTTATCTCAAAAAACAGGATTGATGAGATTGCGTTGATCCCATTTGAAAGAGACACTTGCATGTACAATCAAAAGATCATAAGACTCTCAAGAGAAAATAGAAAAATTCACGGTTTTTACTGGATTTGCAAAGATCGAATCGACGACGACCTTCAAATTTTAAGAGATCAAATCGGCCATGGGATAATCGGCGTCAAATTTCACGGCTCATATGAAAACCTGCCTGTATCTTCTGTGGTGTATAGTCCAATTATGCACCTTCTTAATGAAAAGGAAGCGATACTGCTTGTTCACTGTGGCAGATACAAGGATGGCTCCCCTGAATCCAACACCTCGTTTGTACATGGTTTGACGGTGGCCAAAAAATTTCCTCGCATCAAAGTTATTTTGGCACACATGGGAGGCAATGACACATCAATTGTAAAGCGAGCAGTATCAGCCACATCGTCATTTGGAAACGTCTATTTTGATACTTCTGGTACTAGTACTCCATACAGAATTGAATATGCAGTGAAGGTACTTGGAAAGGAGAAGATACTGTTTGGCAGTGATTTTCCGTGGTGTAGTTTCAAGGCTATGTACTACAATGTGAAGGATGCATTGCTGGATGAAAGTACCAAGTATGCTATACTGCACGGGAACTTTAAGAAGATTGTTCAGTAAATTGTATCGTGGCAGGAAACATGTTGCGTTGACGAGCCGGTAATGCGCCACGGATCTGGAAGCTTCATTCTTGCCATAATTCTTGGTTGATCTCCTAGTTTCGAATATCTTTTCGTGGATCTGATAGATATACCGTACTTTATTAAATAATACCGTAATATACCTAAATATTTGTATTGTCTGGTTACTTGATACAGCTCATGAAGTACATGACGGGTCAAGTTGGGATAACTAGACATGCTGGAACCGCAGTGTTGTTGCTGAGAAACAGAGATACGATGCAGGGCGATTAGAATGAGAAAGATCAAAATTCTATATGGTTCACTGGCAGCAGCTGCCATATTGGCACTAGTAGGTTCACCCGTACTGGCAGATGAGGCCGATTCTTTTTACGCATCACTCAAGAATACTGTAAAGCAGCTGCAAAATGATGTTAAGGAAATTGATGAAACATTAGATAATCATGATTCCAAACTATCTACTCATATCAACAAGATTTCAAATGCAAACAAAAAGATAACTAATCTCACCAAAGATGTCAAGAAACAGGGCAATGCACTAAGTACTTTGGATACCAGTGTCAAGGGCAACTCCAAAAATCTGGGCACACTAGAAACTACAGTTGGCGATAACACCACAAAGACCGACAAGAACACCAAAAACATCACCTCACTTGAGACTACAGTCACAGATAACACCAACAAAATAGGCAGTCTGAATAAGACAATTGAGGGCAACACCACAAAGGTTGACGACAATGCCACAAAAGTGGACAAGAACACAAAGATGATAGGCACACTTGAGACTACAGTTGGAGACAATACGACAAAGACCGACAAGAATACAAAGAATATCACAACACTTGATACAACAGTTCAGGATAACACCACAAAGGTAGATGAAAACAAGAATACCTTGGATGACAATACTACCAAACTGGACAAAAATACCAAGATGATAGGCACACTTGAGACTACAGTTGGAGACAATACGACAAAGGCCGACAAGAACACCAGGATGATAGGCACTATAGAGACTACAGTCACAGGCAACACCAAGAACATCACCACACTGGATACCACAGTCACAACCAACGCAAAGACCACAGACACATCTCTCAAGGAACACAAAAAGACATTAGACGAGAACACAAAGGCGATAGGTGTCAACGAGAAGGCGATAGCCGAGAACAAGAAGACGCTGGATGAACACAAAAAGGCAGCTGACAAACAGGCAAAGACCTTGAAGGATCTTCAGCAGAGCACGACAGATGATTATTATGAGCACATTAACAACATGGACGGCCTGCTGTCCAAGATAAACGCGGTGGTCAAAACTACCACCGAACAAGGTAAAACCATAACTGAACAAGGTAAAACCATAGCAGAACAGGCCAAAAAGATAACGGCACTTGAAAAATCGAATACTGATCAGGCCAAGAAGATCACAGATCTTGAAAAATCGGAGGCCGACCTAAAGAAGGAACTCAAGGCGGTAAAGTCTGCCAGTGCAGATCATAATCATTCAGGATATTCCAGTTCCGGGCATACACATCCCATATCATCCTCAAGTCACTCCCATACAGTCTCTGCCTCAAGTCACTCCCATTCAAGATATTCTTCTTCTGGACACGGGCACGGAAGCATCTATTCACGAAGTGAACACACACATGCGATAGATACCGGTATAGTATCTGGGACTGTAATAAACTCAAAGCCAAACAAGACAATATCGGGTGCCACCGTAACTTTATCTAATGTAAGTGTCAACACCGATGACAGTGGGAAATTCCAATTTACTGATGTGAAAGTAGGCAAGCATACAGTAAAAGTTACAGCTAAGGGTTATACTGGAAAATCTGTAATTGTAACTGTAACAAAGGACAAGACCACCACTGTGAATATATCATTGGTGCCTGACAAGCCTACAACAAAGATCTGCGGTGCAAACTTCTGGGACAATGGCAACAAGCTAAATGAGATAATATGCTGGGACAACGGCAATAGAAAAACGGTCAGCGTTTGGTACGAGAGTGGTGCCAAGAAAGTTGTGCGCGAGCACTGGTACAGCGGTGTGACAAAGACCTACACTAGTTGGTATGAGAGCGGCCAAACATATGTTAAATATACACAACGAGAGAATGGCAATCTAATTAACTATACGGTATGGTATGAGAATAGTCATAAGAAATACGAATCCATACACTGGGACAATGGCAACCGCAAGACGCATAACACTTGGTACGACACTGGTGCCAAGAACGCCCAGTGGACATTCTGGGATAATGGCAACAAAAAGACACTCAACTCTTTCTACGACACTGGCTCCAAGCACATCGTGGCAACATATTATGAGAACGGCAATGTAAAGACTTACCTTGAATTCCCCAGAGATATACCAGATGACGGCACGGATGACTATTATCCCGATAGAATAGAGGGTGGCGGGGCATACACGGATCTTGATGGGTCAGGACACGAGTCCGAAGTAGATAGACCAGATCATACTGAATGGGACAAGGACGGCAACATAACATACTCGACATGCGCGGACTCTGGTGGAAAGTTAATTTCGTGCTTCCATGAGATACTGTGATACATTTTAAAGCATTTGGTTGTAAATATGTCATATTGAATTTATTGTTAGTAGTAACTGTGTTTGCTTCACTATCAGGTATTGTATATGTGTACGCGGCAGATCAGACTGACTATACACCATCTCTTACCGGCATCCAAGAGCTGAACATATCACAACTACCACCTGTAATCACATGGAATGCTGTGGGGATGCCGCTCCCGTACACCCCACAAGATGAATCTAGGATCGTTTCTGCAATAGAGAGGAGTTTTGAGATATGGGAAGAGCATAACCCCGAGATGAACTTTAAAAAGGTAAATGGACATGCCGACATTTTGGTAAAATGGCATACAGTGCCATCATCAGGATCGGGTACAGCAGAACCAGATGGAAATCATGGTGGCAGAATAGTAATATCCATCGGAGATTTGGACTGTAGGGGCGCGTATAATGAACGGCCTTCGAACAGGTTGATCAACGTAATGATGCATGAGATAGGTCACATATTTTTAGGCACAGACCATCATAAGGCCTGGAACCATCTCATGTATGGCACACACCCACCGCCTTCGGATGGTCCATATGACACGCGTGGATACAACATACCTGATAGATTGTCAACGTCTTACTTTTTTATCGAACAAAAACCACTTTATGATAAACTAGACGAGTTAGATACTATTGTAATTGGCATTAATAATCCGAATACCGATAAAGTTGTACAAGCGGCTCTTGACCGTATAGAAGAGAGCAGGTTGATTATAAATAAGGAATTAGACTGCTTTGCAGGTGATCCAACGGAGTACGAACAGTCCGAGGTAACGATGGCGTTGCTTGATGTAGACATTGCATTGAATGTATTAAAGATAGCAATGCTTCAAGATCGAGTAGCCGAGTTAGACAGTCATACATCAACAGATACGGCAGTAATAAAAAACCGTGTAAATGATCTTGAGACTAGGACCACCGCGCTTGAAAATGCCATAAACACCCTAGAGACTGGACTTGCAGCAATACAAAAACAAATTTCCGACTTTAACAAAACAATTAATGATCTTCTAAATCGCGTGTTGAGAATTGACAATACATCACCGCCAACAGGGAAACCCGTCACCCTCAATATCTCTGCATGGAACGATTCTGATGGTGATGGTATCAGGGATATAGGTGAGACGGCAGCGCCCAACATATTGATTATAACAAGTATCGTAGAAACACGTCAATCCAATTTACTATACACTGGAATAGATGGCACCATATCCATAGACGATTTTACTGCAGAGACATTCTATGCTATTGCAGTGCCACCAGACGGCAAAACTGCATCAACGCACCCCTTCGAATTTGGTAACTCTACAATTTATGGAGTCCTCAAGGTCGATGATCCAGCACCAGATTCAACATATACAATGAATGTGGGAATCAAATGATGATCCACGCCAAGTTATTTCATAATGTACTTTTGCATGGAGAAAACTGGGATGTAACTAACTCTTCCTAAAGCCACACACTTTTTTTGTGATGATTTAGTCTATTAGATCATGTATTGTGTAACTCATGGGCGATACTTGGACACAACATGTGATCTGCGGTTGCATTACATACAAAATTGTTTTGTGATTGATGATTTAGGGTAGGTGACCACGAACCAGCTCAAAGCTGAATAGAATATACTATAAAATCACCTTTGCCGCGGCTTGCAAACTTTGCTATCTTTGCCATAAACCCGTATTTTTTATCACGTAGTTTCAAAATTGGTTCCGATTTGATAGTAGACAGCTTGGTGGCAATTCCTTGATGCCATTCTCCGGTAACATCCCCCCTAATTTTACATGCCGCAATCCGTACATTCTGATTATAATTTAGACGCTTTACTTTTCCCGTATTTTCCCTAGTCACAACAAACACAAGATCATCTTGCAGAACAAACCACACCGGCGTCCTTACTGCACTTCCATCTTTTTTATACGTCTCCAACACGATATATCTCTCAGTTTCCAAATTCCATACTTCAGGCATTAGACAACTTGCACATTTAACTGATTTAGAGGTAGCGTTGATAGTAGTATGCGTGACTTGTATACAACCAAATATATTTCTGGTATAGTTACACATCTGTTGCAGCCAAAACCGCGATTGCACCCATACAATCTTATAAAACAATTTAGCGGAGAGTAATTTTTCCAAGATTGTTGGAGCAGCTTGACTCACTAATTCTGTGGATTTCAGAAATGATCTCAAATCATTTGTATGAAGGCATATTTCTGGCAGCATTGATAGAGACTATAATACCCCCCATACCTACACTGGCAATATTTCCCACGGCAGGATTTTTAGCATCACAGCAAGGACTACCACTGTACAATGTGGGAATCATGATAGTTATGGGTGCAGCAGGAGCTACAATCGGGAGCAGTGGAATTTACTTGATTGCATTGAAGCTTGGCAGATCCATCATGTTGAGATATCTTAAACGCGTTGGTGTTTCCGAAGAAAAGCTGAAACGTGTTGAGGCATGGTTTGAAAAATATGGAGACAAGGCAGTACTCCTAGGAAGATGCGTTCCTGTAATGCGTGAGATGATCTCGGTTCCAGCAGGACTGCTCAAGATGCGTATGTCCAAATTCGTGTTGTATACGTTTACCGGATCCTGCATATGGTCTGCTGGTACAATCCTTGCAGGATACTACTTTGGTAAGAGTTTGGGACTTTGATGTACAGATATAGTGCCAAGTGGAAGTCGTTTCTAGCAGCAGAGTTACCGTCGCATGCGTCCATCATTGGATTCTATTCGTCTTTTGCTCGGCTTGTGTTTTCCTGTGACTATATAATTTGTAGCATCACTCATAAACACTGCATGGTCCCCTATTCTTTCCAAGTATCGTAGTAACAGTGCCTCTGCCATAGCACATTTTGTGCTGTCCAACGCAACAAGCTCCGGAAGCCGTTCCTTGTAGATCCTGTCAATAAAGTCCTCATCCTCTTGAATCTTTATGGCCTTGCGGACATCAAGCTCAGCATAAGACAAGACTGCCTCTTTGATCATATGTTTAACTTTCTTTGAAATCTCCACAAGTACCGCGTTTTTGCATTCAGATATATCTCCAAACACATCTCGTACCTGAGTTATATCATATGCATACCTACCAAACCGAGAAAATGCATATGAGATTTCTGTGGAGGAACGAATCAGCCTAAAATCATCTGCCACCGGTTGGTACTTTAACAACATATCAAAGATAATGTCTTCCACCTCGAAATACTTGTTGCGTATCAGGTTGGAGAGGTGATAGACCCTGTCAGTTGTGTTCTTTCCTTCCAGATACGAGTCAACTGCTAGCGAGATGCACTCTATTGCCATATCTCCCATCTCAGCCATGATGAGGGAGAGTTTTTCCAGAGATGGATCTATCAGCCTAGTCATTACCCGAACTGGCCTTGAACGTATTTTGCCGTAAGCTCACTTTTTGGATCTTCAAATAGTTTTTTCGTCTCGCTAAACTCAATCAAGTCACCCAGATACATGAACCCAGTATAATCTGACACGCGGACGGCCTGCTGCATATTGTGTGTCACTATGATGATTGTAAACTCTTTTTTCAGCTCTGTGATGGTCTCCTCAATCTTTTGTGTTGCAATTGGGTCTAGTGCAGATGCCGGCTCATCCATAAGTAACACTTCAGGCTGTATGGCAAGTGCGCGTGCAATGCATAATCGCTGCTGCTGTCCGCCTGACAGCTCAATTGCAGGTTTTTTGAGGTCATCTTTTACTTCATCCCACAGATATGCCATCTTTAACGTGTCTTCTACTATCTCGCTCAGTATTTTCTTGTCTCTAACACCATTAAGGCGCAGACCAGAAGTCACGTTGTCGTAAATTGACATTGTAGGAAACGGGTTTGGTTTTTGGAACACCATGCCTACTTTTCTCCTGTGATATATGGGATCAATCTCCTTCGAATAAAGATCAATCCCATCAATCATCACTTTTCCCTTGACCTCTGCATTCTTTGTCATGTCGTGCATTCTGTTGAGGCACCTAAGAAAAGTAGTCTTGCCGCATCCCGATGGGCCGATCAGAGCAGTCACTGTCCTCTCCCTAAATTTCATCGTAATATCTTTGACTGCCGCAACACCACCATACGAGATAGTTACATCTTGGGCAATCATCTTGAATCGATCGTCTGTGGGCTCTCGTGTCGAGATCTGTGGCACCTGCGTACGCATCAAATCAAACTCCGCCAAGGTAGTCATTTGTTCACACCCGTCCTTTGATTAATCAGTCTTCTGAAAATATTTGAGTCTTTCTTCTGTAGAACAAAATATCTAACACTCAAGTTGATAGCCAATATAATCATGATGAGAACCAATGCCGCCCCCCAACCCTGAAGCTGTGCACTATCATATGGTAAGAGGGAGAGTCGCCATATCCTCAGAGGCAATGCATCCATCGGAGTATCAAAATTGTTGAAAAACAGACTACTTCCAAGTATTGTCATGATCAGCGGGGCAGTTTCACCTCCTATTCTTGCTATTGCAAGCAGGACTCCCGTGATCATGCCACTTTTTGCAGCAGACAGTACAATTCGTAGTGTCACCACCCACTGTTTGAGGCCAAGTGCCGTACCTGCCTCTCTATATGTAATTGGAACCATCTTCAGTGATTCCTCAGTTGTCCTTGCCACTATAGGAAACATGATCAGTGCCAATGCAAATGCCCCTGCCCAGACAGAGAAATGTCCCAATAAAAGTACGATTACCAAAAATGCAAAAATTCCCAACACTATTGACGGAAACTCCATAAACACATCATTAAAGAACCTGATGGATCTGCCAAGTCTGTTCTCGCCGAATTCTGCCAAAAATATTCCCGACATGACTCCTATGGGGCCACCGATCATACTTGCCAAACCGATAATTATGAGTGTCCCCTGAATGGCAGGTCCGATGCCACCTTCTCCAGAGCCAATAGCACCGGGCGGCTGCGTAAGAAATTCAATACTTATTGCAGTAATACCATTTCTGAATACTTCAACCAGTATACTGCCAAGAGGAACAATTGCTGTAATGACACAACCAATTACGATCAACCTCACTATCTTGTCTACCAATAATCTCCTTTGGACATTCTGCTTGAACATGTTCCTGTATTCTTGCCGTCGTTCAATGGATGTCAATTATTTATTGCCCCCTCCTTTACCTTGAGCATCCTAGTGACAAGCAGATGTGCCACTATATTTATGCAGATTGCAATTCCTAGCAGTATCAATGCCACTCCGATCAAGGCAGGCAAATGCAGTCCGGCTGGGGATGCCTCTACGAATTCGTTGGCAATTATGCTAGACATTGTCTGGCTTGGTTTGAAGAGTGATGACGGTATAGCACTAGGACCTGTGGCATTTCCAATCAGCATAGTAACTGCCATTGTCTCCCCTACTGCCCTTCCAAGGCCCAGAATTGACGCGCCGATCAATCCTGTCTTTGCGTATGGGAATATTGCAAGTCTGAACATCTCCCACCTAGTGGCACCGAGCATGTATGCTGCTTCCTTTTGTTGTTGTGGTACTGCCTTCATTATCTCTCTTGCCACAGCAGATACTGTAGGAATGATCATGATTGCAAGAATTATACTGGCAGTGAATATATCCAAGCCAAACGGTGTTCCCGAAAACAGGAATATACTATCACCAAATTGAGCATGTAGTGGCTTTTCTATAAAGTCCCTGAAATATTCTTTGAATACATACAGTCCCCAGAGGCCATAAATCACACTTGGAACAGCTGCCAGTAGTTCTACTAGGAATCCAAGCGGGCCACCAATCTTTGCAGGTGCATCAGAGACAAACATGGCAATTCCAATACTCAACGGCACTCCTATTGCCATAGCCATAGCTGCAGTAACTAGAGTTCCAAGCACGTAAGGTAGTGCCCCAAACGACTCTCTGCCTTCTACTGCATTCCAGTCAGTCCCTATAACAAACTCGAATCCTTCCTTTTCCCAGATCGGATACGATTCAA
Organism: uncultured Nitrosopumilaceae archaeon; assembly: GCA_964538885.1. Classification (GTDB taxonomy): domain Archaea; phylum Thermoproteota; class Nitrososphaeria; order Nitrososphaerales; family Nitrosopumilaceae; genus JAPOPJ01. The sequence continues at coordinate 14,953 of CAZIHR010000072.1, read as the reverse complement.
AAACCAACTGAAATACCATAAGAACAATAATTGCCAAGACAAACGTTCCTGCGATTGTAGCTCCCAGCTTGAAGAGTTTGTCTGAGCGGGTCATCCTGCCGAGTTTGGGTGTTACTTTGACAGTCATATGGTACCACCAAGAAAATATGCTATCAAAAAGGTGTACATAAATTATATAATATATGAATCAAATATAGTTACTATATAGACTATGAACCAAAGTGGTATAACCAGAAAAAGATGCCATAAATTGTATAGTTGCAACTCATTAACGACATAAAACAGACCAGAAAATTACAGATGGTGGGTGGATCGACATACATAATCTCACTGCCAAAAAACTGGGTTGATGAGATGGGTCTGGAGACAGGCTCCTACATGTCTCTAGTCAGAAACCCCAATGAATCTGTCACTCTATTTCGTGAAGAACGGAGCAGGAAGCTACATGCTACAACGACCATCGGCAAGTCCGACTCGCCTGAATCCATACGCAGAAAGATTGTAGCACTATACCTGTCAGGATACAACATTATAGAAATCAGAACAAAAGGTATGGAGATTCCCGCCAATCATAGGGGGATTATACGAGATCTTGTGCGAACCACCATGATGGGAACAGAGATTATTGAGACAAGCTCTGAAAGAATTGTTCTGCAGGTATTAACGCAACTTGCTCAACTCTCGTTTGAAGTAGCACTAAAAAGAATGTACCTGACTGCAACGAACATGCACCGTGATTCCATTTATGCGCTCAAGGAATTTGACATCAAATATGGGGAAGAAGTCGTAAAAATGGACGATGAGGTAGACAGATTTGGATTATACATGATGCGCAATCTAAATCTGGCATTAGAAAATGTTCAGATACTACTTGATTCTGGACTCAGAAAGCCATCCGAGTGCCTAGAATATCGCACCATAGTGAAGTGTGTGGAGAGGATAGCGGATCATGCGGCGCTCATTGCAAAAAAGATAAAGCATCTCAAGTCACCGGTTGACAAAAAAATACTTGCAGGAATAGAGTCTGTAAGCAACGAATCCCTCTCAGTGTTTGAAAGTTCGATAGTAGCACTAATGAGACACGACTATTACATGGCAGAAAATGTAGCTACAGATGTATCCAAGGTAATTGAGAATGTGAAAGAGTACATGAACCAGCTCAAACAAAATGACAATACAGCCATATTGAAGTTAATTTTTGAAGATATTAGGCGGACAGCAGAGTACTCGAGTGACATTGCAGAAGTTGTGATGGATAGTACGGTTCATACTGTAGTTACAGAAAAGTAAACAGATGTACAAGATCTACTACTTGATGTGTCAAATTTATACAACTCGAAGATTATACATGTCAAACTATTGAACATGAAACAATGGATTGAAGTCGTCCCATTTGGCTCCATACTAATCCCATATTCGATTGGTTCTATGCGACAGCCATCCTGTTTTGTTATGCCATGTGTAGTATTGGCAGTCCAAAACCATCAAATATACTGTATCGGATGACGTCTGAATTGACAAGTGAAAATGGCATAACATTTACTCTATTGAAGATACCCCAGTAGCGATCCAGCGTAATTTCAAGAGATGTTATAACAACTGACATGCCCGGCCTATAGGTAGTCAATGTAAATGTGAATAATATGAACATGTCTTTTCTTCCTTCTACAGTAACAGGCTTGTGACGCAAGTTGCATTGCGATGTTTTACCATCACAATATCTCATACATTATTACATGCATGAAAGTAATGTATCTTGATACAATATAGTTTGTACGTAGCCAACTGAAAAAAAATAACTGGCCCAGTATCTACACTCTACATGTGCCAAGTAGAATATACCACATTTGTGGTGTAAAATAGATGGAATGAAAAACCTTGCGCGTGTAAGCTTAGGCATCCAGTTTTCGTTTGATGTCAGTAAGTGTATTTCCCATGTCTTGCTGTCTTTCCTCGGATGCTTTCTGCATTTCTAACAATGCTTTTTGTGTTTCTAACAATGCTTTTTGTGTTTCCTCTGATGCTTTTTGTCTTTCCTCTGATGCTTTTTGTGTTTCCTCTGATGCTTTCCGCATTTCTAATAGTGTCTTCTGTGTTTCTTTTGCTATTTCCTTCTGCGTTTCCTCGGATGATTTCTGCATTTCTATTATTGCCTTCTGAAGTTCTTCTGATCTTTTCTGCGTTTCTGTTATTGTCTTCTGCGTTCCCTCCGCTATTGTCTTCTGCGTTTCTACCATCTTGTTCAAAAGTACATCGGTTCTAGCTGACATTTGATTCAACAATTCCTTGTTCTCTACACCGACCTGATATACAGCCTCCTTGATGCTTTCACCTATATCAAACGTGGTCCACGACATCACTATACCTACGAACCCAACTATTAAAAATGCTATGCCCTCGCTCAACAAACGTTGATCAACCAACTGGCTCATAATGATGAGAAATATTCCTGTGCATATCATTGCCACATATACCAGATGCTGCCTTCTGATCAGTCCCGCTTTTACTTTGTACGTCATTTTTGTTATACATTTTGATTCGCGTTTGGTAATTAGCATTATGATGCGTTCTGCATTCACCTCAGCTCAATACTCTACTCATCCATACGACTAAATTGTTCATATCGTAACTCACTTGTCTCTCATAGCTTGTACATAATCGCGATATCAGGTCATAATTCATCTAGCAAATAATCAAAAAAACGCGACCAAAAGATCAATTGCCCAATATAGCAAACATCATGTGAAGATGTGAGAAAAACAGCTCAAGGCCAAGATGGTAAAGCTTGAAAGAGCTAATTCAAAGCTCAAAGAACAACATGCATGCTAAGATGCATTATGGAATACAGAGTTTGGTAAAATAATACACCATGTCAACCAAATTTCTTCATACAATGGAGATGTTAGACGGCATAATATCAAATTCGGGTATTTTATATACACTCACAAGAGCCCCCAAAGATCTATTTGATGATGCACTTGCGAATTTGCAACAGAAAATCAAATAATATGCCACACTTTAGGTACGATCATGATAGAGGCAGTTACACCGAGAACCAATGCAAATTGCACGTGCGGCACTTTTTACTGCTGGGCATGATGCGCAGGGCACATGGCCCAACACAGAATGCACTCTTTGGAATCAATCAAAGTACAGTATCCAGATATTTTCAGCTTGCAATAAAGCGGCGTGATGATTAACATAGGTGAAATTTGACTGATTTAAAGCGACCATACATCTTGAATCCAATTAATGCCGGAGCTGCAACATACATCCCCAAATTAAGGACCAATACAGACAATCCAAGTCCCAGCACTTGTACCTCAGAGCCTGAATCTGCAAGAGTCATTATAGACAAAGTGAAAAGCATCGGTGTGATAAATATTCGAACCATATCCCGGAATATCTGATTTTCACGTTCCATATCTGCAATTACAGGCGAGAACAGATAGTATATCTGGTTGAATCCGCTCATAAATGCAGAGCCAGATGATGTGCTCATCATAGTATTGTCACGTACTTCTCTTAGAAATTGTACTTGTGGGGCAAGCTCAGAACCGAATGCCGCAGTAGCTACAAGGCACCCACCACTGTCAGAAGATATTTCATCAGACATCTGATCTTCGCTGTTATCTCGCTGGCTGTATCCTACAGAATCACCATAATCAAACAGTGTATTCCCCCCATACTTTATCTGAGAAAGTCCCTGTTTGCCTATCTCAGCTACAGCATCAGACAGTGGAACGTATAGTAATGATTTAGAATATTGTTGTCCATCAGTGAGCATCCAATGTATCATGTGTACTATGGCCTTTGCTTCCTCAACTGATTTAGCACTACCAACCAGTTCATCATAAACTAGCAGATACGTAAAGCTTGCGATCGGATACGAGGTTGCTCCAGGCGCATTTACAAGTGTGACTTTGCTCCAATCCCCATCCGATGTAGGAAGATCAGATGCCACTTCACTTGATGCTGCAGAGATCGTCTCAAGTGTCGGTTCTATGAATGCAGTCCCGTCTGCATTCTGTACAAATGCAAATGACATTCCAGTCTGGAATGCATAAGCCAGTTCGACATAGCCGATAGAGTATGGCGTACTACGTACTATTCCTGCAACTCCTTCGTTGCCTGCCGCACCTACTCCAGATGGCCACGGTACGCTTTTCCCCTTGCCTACCTTTTCATCAAATTCTGGACTTTTAGTAGACAGATAGTCGGTAAACACAAAGGTGGTGCCGGATCCATCAGAACGCTTTGCCAGTACAATCTCTTCATCAGGCAAATTCAGTTCTGGATTATACATTGTTATTTGTGAATCGTTCCATCGTGTGATCTTTCCAAGATAAATGTCTGCAATAGTCTCCCCTGTAAGCTTTAATCCTTTCTCAGGCACCTCGGGTAAGTTATATGGTATAACTACTCCACCTAATGTTTCAGGTATCTGTAATGTTCCTGACGCAAGCGCACTTTCTGAATGTGTCAGAGGTGCATCGGATGCTGCAAAATTGACCGTTTTTTCTATATGCTGTTTCACCCCACCCCCACTTCCAATAGACTGGTAGTTGAGATGAACAGTGGGAAATTCCTTGTTATATTCGACTCTCCACAAGTCAATCAGTGGATACGGAAACGAGGCTCCGGCCGCATTAATTATAATAGTTTGCGAAGGATCAGGTTTGTCAGGCATTATATCTGCAGACACATAAAGTGGTGTTGCAACTACAACAAGCCCAGTCATCAAAATCAGTAAAGATACCATCACATTCATCAAGAAATCTCTCTTGTAACTTTATTTACAAATACTTTGTATAGTTTACGTAATTTCTATATACTATATAGCAAGACTGCGATCACATACCAATGCGCGATTCTTGTTCCTATGTAGTCGTATGATGTTGTAAGCTATTGCTATTGGTGCTATAATATACATGCCAATATTTACCAAGATCACGACAATTCCATATGTGAGAACCTCATTCTCAGTCTCTGCCAATGACATCAATCCAAGTGATGCAATCAGTGGTGCGATTACAAGCGATATTATATCTTTGAAGAGTGGGTTCTCTCTCTGATAGTCAGCCACATATGGAGAAAACAGATAGTATATCTGGTTGAATCCGCTCATAAATACAGAGCCAGATGATGTGCTCATCACAGTATTGTCACGTACTTCTCTTAGAAATTGTACTTGTGGGGCAAGCTCAGAACCGAATGCCGCAGTAGCTACAAGGCACCCACCACCCGCCTGTGAATTATCAATTACTTGACATATTCCATCACGTAATTCTGTGTTCGGACCACACTCTCCAAACTCCCTGTCTGCTACATCATCGGACACTGTAGATTGTGGTGCTTGAACTCCTACTGCTTCGTATATTGACGAGTATTCAGAATAGTTTGTGTCAAACCACTCTTTGTATACAGGCTCGTTATTATACCTGTCAATATAATGCTGTGGATCTACTAGAGTATCTACAAATGGTGCTGGAATGGTGAGAACACGCCCATCTGTAGGAGCCACCTGTGATGATGTATTATCTGTATATCTTTGGTCACGCATCTCGTTTACTGTGATGACAACTGTTTGCCTGTCAGCAACAGCACCTTTTTTTGCCACAATGTCAAATGTGTATGATTTCCCACCCTGTGAATTGTCCGGAATCCAAGAAAATAGTCCAGTGACAGGTTGTATTGTAGCACCATGTGGAGGTCCTGACTCTAAGCTGTAAAGCACATTATCAACAGTTCCCTTGCTCAAACGGACTGAAAATGACACCTGTTTTCCTTCGTCCACTTGTAGTCTTCCTATGGGATTAAGTTTGAGGGTATCAGATAGCGGACTAGCAGTCACTTGATTTGATGCCTTGCTGGATCCTTCAGAGTTTATCGCGTAAATCTGATAGGTATACTGAGAATCCACAGAAAGTCCCATATGATGGTATGTGTTTGAAGTTTGATGTAGATTCTTCAAAGTCACGAATGGCCCTGCATCTTTTTTGTACTCCAACTTGTAGCCGGTAATTTTCGAGTCACCTTCATCAGTAGGAGCCTGCCAAGAAAGATTGATTTGCTGAGATGAAGTACCAATGGCAGACAGCTTTGTAGGAGCATCTGGAACTTTGCCAGTCATCTTGGCGTACAGATTGACTGTATGTTGTGTGTCAGTTGAATCTTCTCTGGGTGTTGCAGATACAGTCTTTGAGATGTTGCTTGAACTAAATCCAAATGTGGCAGACACCGCAAACGAGTACGTCTTGTCTGTGGACAGATTGGATACAACAAATGTGTTGGTTCGAGCATTTGTACTGCCAAGCATATCATGTGAGCCGTTCGAGAATATACGCTGTATATCATAGCCGGTAATCTGCTGGCCAAATGTATTTGAGGGTGCATTCCAAGACAGTCTCACCTGACTGGGAGATATGGCGTGTGCAACTACACCTGATGGAGTAGTGGTCTCGCTTGGACTTTCAGTTACATATGTGGGACTGCCACTCCCCTCAGAATTAACAGCAGATATACGATAGGTGTATTTTGCAGAAGAATCAAGTCCAGTATGCACAAATATAGTTACATCACGGTCTGCATTTGCATCAAGCAAATTGTATTTTTCAGATCCTTCCTTGTATTCTATCTTGTAACCGGTGATCTTTGAAATACCATCATAATATCTAGGAGCATCCCACGATACGATTATAGAAGTGGGCGATGTTGGTTCAGCATTAAGATTTGTGGGGGCATCAAGTATCCCAGACGATTTCGCGCGCAAAGATAGTGCCTGAATACGATCATTGCCGGTATCGGACACATACAATATACCGCTTGCAAAATCAAGTGCAAGACCCGTAGGACCATCAAATTTACCATTACCGCTGCCAGACTTGCCAAACTTTTCCACAAAGCAGACGCCATCTCCCACCTTGATGGTATCAGAGGGACATATGTTGGAATCAACAAGCTTGAATATTGCTAGCCTGTCATTGCCGGTATCGGACACATAAAGAATATCTCTCGTATTGTCAATTAGCAGATGTGATGGATCTCTGAAGGATTCACCCCTATCCAACGAATCAAATTTGAAGAGAAATTTGCCCGAATAATCAAAAACATGTATTGCATCAGATGTCCTGCTTGAGACATAAATCAACTTGGCAGAATCAAACACAGCTATTCCTTGTGGGGAACCTAGATAGTCGGCATCATTGATATCAGTTGAGCCAAACTTTGTCTCAAATGTAGTACCATCAAATTTTTGAATTCGTCTATTGTCAGAGTCAACCACAAACAAGTCACCACGTCTGTCAAATGTTGCAGCTGTTGGACCGTCAAACTGTCCATCCCCATCCTCAACTGCACCACGAGAATCATCATCACAGTTTCGTATCGAGAATACACTACAATATGTCCCAAATCGAGAATTCGGATCACCATCACGTTCAAATACATTGATCCTATGATTGTCAGAATCAACCACATGCAACAGTCTGTTGCTTGCATCATAAACTACATCTGTAGGATCGTTCAGGTCGGCATTGCCTCTCCCGGTGGAACCAAACTCAAACTGGTACTTTATCTCTGCAAATGCATCTTGACCCGATACCATACAAAATAGTGCAATAGTACAAAATAGGGCCAGCGTCAGTCCCAGTTTCATGCTGTTGGTTTTAAGTTTGTAATTTAAAGCCTGAACTTAATTTCAGCGTCTATTTAATCAATTGAGATTAACCCAAATATATCTAAGATGTATGGTTATGTACGACAACTCAGATTGTGTTATGCCAAACTTCAACAACCTTGAAGATCTTTACTGTATAACTGCCCTCAAATACGTTTACAGTATGCCCATCAGTAGTATTTTGAACTCTGAATTTATATTCATATGTACCATCACTGTTTACTTCTACTTGTGCAACATGTACAGGATTGCCCTCCTTGTGGAACTGGATTATTACAGGATGCTGTTCGGCAGGATTGTTAACAGAACCAGATACATAGCCCCATGGCAGCGTATTATTTTCTGGGATGGTCATAATAATAGTTGTAATTTCAAGATTCAGCTTTCCATCAACCGGAATGACACTAGTTTGTGAATCAGCATACGATGATGGCAAGGCAGCCAACATTACTACGGCAAACAGTCCAATAACTGTCAACATCAAAATCTGCATTAATGTGTATTTTTAGAAATATAATAAAAAGATTACGAGTTTGATCTGGTGCAAAAAATATACAGATTTCATAATTAATTAATGCGATTATACATCGTGATATAATCAATCATAGTTATACATGTTGTATCATTATATCTGATAAAGTCACTGTCACTTTTTTACATAAAGGCTTATAATCCATCTAAAATTATATTTACAAGGTTTAGTTGGAATTCAGAGAAGGGTTGACGTTTGATGACGTTCTTCTTGTTCCCAAATATTCAGATATCACCAGTAGAACTCAAACAGATCTACGTACAAAGTTATCACGGAACATCTCAATAAATATCCCCTTTGTAAGTGCCAATATGGATACCATCACAGAGTCTGCCATGGCAGTAGCAATTGCCCGCACTGGTGGCATCGGAATCATTCACAGATTTCTCACCATCAAAGAACAAGCAAACGAAGTTCTCAAAGTAAAACGATCAGGTAGTGTAATGATAGAAAATCCATACTCAATTGATCAGAACACGACCATACAAAATGCAATAGAGTATGCATCTGACAAAGCGATTTCAGGAATACTGGTTATTGACTCGGATTCCAAGTTGGTCGGTATAGTTACTGCAAGGGATCTATTATACGAATCAAACATATCTACACCAATCAAAGAAGTGATGACAAGAGATGTGGTAACTGCAAATATCGGAGTCTCACTTGATGAAGCAAAAAATATACTACACAAACACAGAATCGAAAAGCTTCCACTAGTCGACGAATCTGGAACAGTCAAGGGCCTGATAACAAGCAAAGACATTACAAACATAGAAGACTATCCGTCCGCATCCAAAGACAAGAAAGGACGGCCCATAGTAGGTGCTGCAGTAGGAGTAAAAGGTGACTTTTTGGAGAGGGCCGAGGCAATCTTGGAGGCAGATGCCGACGTGCTGGTAGTAGATATAGCACATGGCCATAGTGAAAACGCCATCAATACAATACGCAACATCAAAAAGGCATTTCCTAATTGTGAACTTATTGCAGGAAACGTTGCCACTGCCCGCGGTGCAGAAGATCTGATCAAAGCAGGTGTCGATGCAGTCAAAGTGGGTGTGGGTTCTGGCTCAATTTGCATCACTCGTGTAATTACAGGCTCAGGCGTGCCACAACTTACCGCAGTAATGGACTGTGCCAAGATAGGAAGAGATAACGACATACCAATTATCTCAGATGGTGGAACAAGAACATCTGGTGATGCCACAAAGGCTCTAGCCGCAGGTGCTTCTAGTGTGATGGTAGGTAGCATACTTGGTGGAACTGATGAATCTCCTGGAACAGTATTGACAAAAAACGGAAAACGATTCAAAGTGTATAGGGGAATGGCATCACTAGCAGCATCCATTGGAAGAAAGTCAAAGGAGACGGGCACCATTTCACTGGACGATGATCTCAACGACTATGTAGCTGAAGGTGTGGAAGCAATGGTTCCTTACAAGGGGACGGTAACTGACATTCTCAAGCAGTTGACTGGAGGTGTGCGCTCTGGGCTGAGTTATTGTGGTGCCCACACCATTCCTCAGATGCAAGCAAATGCCGAATTCATAAAAATGTCAAGAGCTGGATTTGCCGAAAGCCAACCCCATGATGTCTCGGTAATGTAGGACAAGGCGGTTGATTTTTTAAGCTGCACAACAGAAAAAGTAGTCATGATGTCTAAGCGAACCATAATAGGAATTATCATAGGAGGCGCGATTATCGGAATTGGTGCATACTCACTCGTATCAGACATTGGATTTCAGACCGTCAATGTAGATGAGACATTCAGTGTAGGTGAATCCACATCATACCAGATCAAAGCAGACATGCACGCAGAGCAAATAATAACTATCGTGGGAGAAAGATTTGATCTCACGCTGCAGAGTCCTGGAGATGGATTACACATACCCCAGACATCATATAAGGATGAAGCAGTACTAAAGTGGACTCATATGGAGGATGGCATCACACGCATATTCATACAAAACACTGGTCCTACAGATCTACAGATAGACGCGACATTCAATGTGACCACTGACCCCATACTGTTTACATATCACATCATAGTTATTACATCTGGAATGGTCATTATCGGATTTAGCATAGGCTTTACGCTTAGAAAACCCAAGGGATTCTAGGCATTTGGTGTAATTGTATAGTTGCATTCTACATGGTAATCAAGCAACAAAATTGGATCAAATGATTCATTGTAACTCATGACAGAAACACCATATGAATGCAAATAATCTACTCGATGTAAAGTTTGGGAAAAAACTAGCCCAGCCCAGTAGTTGGCGCGCCAGAAGGCAGAACCCATACAATACACGGGTGTGACAAACTTGGCGGCACTCTTCTGAAAAAATATCTCAGGAAATTACAAAAGATACCAACATTCAGAAACATAATTTCAGTCATCGGTATAGTGCAGCTTGGCTGATGGATAAGATCCCAGAATCTTTAATGATACAGTATCCCTGCTAATCATCTCAAGCATGCGACTAATTTTGGTATTGCGTGCATGACCTTCAAAGTCCACGTAAAAGTTGTATTCCCAATTATCTACCTTGGTAGGCCGAGATTCGATCTTAGTCAAATTCACATTATGTGCGTGAAAGCTCTCTATAATTTTGAATAGTGAGCCTGGCTCATGTTTGATGGAAAAGATGATTGATGTCTTGTCATTGCCAGACTCGGCACATGTCTCTTTTGAGAGAACCAGAAAGCGCGTATAATTGTTGGGATTATTTGCAATATTTTCTTCCATCACGGGCATGTTGTAGATCTCTGATGCACTTTTGCTTGCTATACATGCAACATTTTTTCTGCCAATCGCCTTGATTATCGGCACGCTGCCAGCAGTATCATATGTGGGAACTGTCTTCATACCGTTTTTTTCAAGAAAGTTCCTGCACTGTCCCAAGGCTTGTGGGTGTGAATATACCGTATCCACATCTGCCATATTCCCACTACCTATCAGACAGTGCTCAATTCTATGGTATGCCTCCCCTACCGCATTAAGGCTTGTCAAATACAACAGATCGTAACTTGCACCCACACTTCCCTCCAATGAGTTCTCTACTGGCAGTACTGCATAGTCAGTTTTTCCTGATGTTGTACTTTCTAACACCTCGGCAAATGTCTGTAATGGAATAGTTATCACACCACTAGGAAAAAAAGACATGGCAGCAGCTTCACTGTATGCCCCCCGTTCACCCTGAAACGATACTCGAGTCATAGTTGTGCAAAGTCGCTACTGCCAAACTTGGTAGAAAGCTTTCGTTCGTCAATCCACGCACATTCAGTACATTTTATAGCATCACGCATTTGAATTACTCTACCTCCACATTTGCGGCATTTGGTGAACAGTATACCTAGTTGTCGCTCGTCCATGGTAGCATGAATTGTCCCATTAAGATGATTCAGTATTTTTAGGGCAACAATGTCGTTGACTAGTGCAACTGTCTTTCTTCGTATGTTGCGCGTAACGCAGACGCATTCTACCTTTGATATGGTTGGTTTGCCGTTAATGTAATCGATTGTCACGGCAATCATAGATGAGAGTACGGCGGCCACCGTTCCAACTACAGTGTCACCAACTTTGGGCACCGACAGGTTTTTGGGATGTTTAATGCTCGCAACACGCTCTGCCTTGTCAATGTCTACATATCCTATAGTAGATGCACGTACCATATTACCATCATCAAAGGTGTTGTGTCCTGCTTCATATTCCTCGATCGAGGCAATTATATCTCCTGGAAACATAGATGTATCTTGCATGATTATAATCAACGTTGCTATAATTATAATTGTTTGTAGATGCCCAATTTTGATCCATAATATGAGATATGTAGATGAGATATCAACGAATACGTCATGTGGCACTTGCAATGCATATGAAGTGACCAGTATTGCCCCAAATAAGACACGCTGTATGTAAAATACCATCTTGAGTATACCTTACACACTTGGGAATTCATATAATAGGAAAAATCCACGTAATGGTTGTGAGAGCACTTGTATATGACAAGTATTGCACTGATGATAACTTTGATGAAATCTTAAAAGTACGGGAAATTGCAGAGCCTGTACCAAAATCAAATGAGGTTGTCTTCCAAGTAAAGGCCGCAGCCCTCAACTATGACGACATATGGGGCATGAGAGGAAAGCCACTTGCTGTCCCGCTTCCTCACATATCTGGTACAGATGCTGCAGGAAAGGTAATTGCAGTAGGCGAAGATGTAAGAGACATCAACATTGGAGACAGAGTTGTATCCCACGGAAATATGTCGTGCAGAACATGCAAAGCATGCACCGGCGGACGAGAATATGACTGTAGGCGGCGAAAGATCTGGGGATTTGAGACAGGTCCGTTGTGGGGCGGATATTGTGAGGTAGCACATCTGCCAGAAGTCAATGTGATCAAAATTCCAGAAAACATCTCATATGAAGATGCATCAGCGGCATCCATGACACTCTTGACTTCATGGCACATGTTGGTAGGCAGAGCAAAGATCAGACCAGGTCAGATAGTGCTCATAATGGGCGGGGGCTCAGGTGTCGGAAACTATGGAATTCAGATTGCAAAGATGTTCGGATGTACGGTAATTGCCACAGCAAGCGGTAGCAAACTAGATGCATTACGTGAGCTCGGTGCAGACTATGCTGTGGATCACCGAAAAGAAGACTGGAACAGCCAAGTCAGAGAGATTGCCAAAAATATATCAAAACCGTGGGGAGATGTGCGCGGTGTGGATGTCATATTTGAGCACATTGGTGGATCCCACTGGAGCAAGGAGCTGTCTCTGCTAAAATATGGCGGAATCATAGTTACCACTGGTGCCACTACAGGATATGATGTCAAAACGGATCTCAGACATATCTTCTTCAAGGGAATCAGCATCTTGGGATCAACACAAGGTACTAGAGCCGAATTGGAACAAGGTATCTATTGGATGTCCCAAGGAAAGATAAGATCAGTTATCGACTCTATCTATCCACTTGAACAAGCAGCAGAAGCTCATACAAAAATGCTAAAAGGTAAGGGCCTTTTTGGAAAGATCCTGATTAAACCATAATACAATGCCACCCACCAAACTCGTCACTAGACAAACCACAACAAAAAGATACACAAAAAAAATCAGACCATATAAAAAACAACACGTACGACCATACAAGATGAAACTATATCCAAGATGTAAAAATCAAGCTCAAAGCCAATGCTGTATTTGTAAATAATCCCCGATATCTTCTTTGTTGAGTAGCCGGAGCAGTGCGTTTGCCTGGGGGGTGGACAAGACAGGCATATCAAATCTGTTGTCAGTTGAGATCCTCGGACAAGCTACCTGAATGAAGGCATCAATTCCCTTAAGATTCACTAATCTCTCATTTGTAATGTCGGTGAGGGCAAACAACTGTACTCGTTTTCCGTGTTTTTCCAGATCTTTCTTGAATTTGAGTGCCAATACCTTAGACAGTTGGCCTTCCTTCAACCCCACTATAACCCCAAATGATTTTGCATCTGATGCCTTGTAGATTGCCAAGGTAGCCTGTTTTTGGAGTTTCTGGGCAAACTCTGTAATTTCACGAACCTCATTAAAGTAAGGATCCAACACATATGTGGGCTTGTTGGTGGACAGTGCTATACCAGATGCATGAAAATTACTCTGTCCCAAAAAAACATATGCATCAACCACTTCTTTGAGCGAGGTGGCAGGATAAAACTCACATCCAAACACCTGTCCATCATTTAATTGTCCCTTGCCTGCTCCTATCTTGACAGTTATTCCTGCATCTACAAGAATATCTCGAACAATATCTACTTGGTGGAGGTGCTGACTGTCTGTGACCAAGGAGATGGTCTTTCCTGCAAGTAGCAAAGAGCATTTTTTGGCAACACGATAAAATGGCACATCATCAAATGCATTCACCAGTATGACGTTGTCCCCAAGTGTCTCCATGTTTATCGTATGCCCAATGTTGAATTGGAGTTCGGCACCAAGCACCTTGGAGCCAATTGAATTCAAGTCACATGTACCCCATGTGGTATCAGCCAATACAAATGCTGGAATGTTGTATCTTTGTGTAATTTTCATTGCAGTCTCTTGTACTTGTGGGAGAATTCCATCAGGTCCATTCAGAGATACTGAGACGGGTTTTCTTGCGTCAATCTCGTTGAAGATTTTTTGCTCATCAATTACAATCAAACTATTTGGTATTATTGAGATAACAATTTAAATCAACTACAAATCCAAGTGTGCTGTATAATTATGCGCAAGCTGTGAAAAATAAATTGTAGGCATAAAGTTCGAGTTATGCAACAACTTGGTTGACCGGTTGTCCAAGACTGCTGTATACTAGATTCTATCTTTTATGGTCATCGTGTGGGGCCGCGAACTTTGGTATTATGGTGTAGTTAGAGAGTTGGTGCCATAGAAGCGATCCCCAATTACACACCGTGTCTATCCTGATATGCCATTCAGCAGCGAGTCTGCAACTAGTTATCTTGATTCTAACTAAACAATTTTTTCTATATTTCCTCAATATCTTCATGGCCAACATATGAAATTTTCACGAGTTTGTCACATCACAGATTTTGTGAGTACATAAACTTACAAGCGTCGCTATAATTGTACATATCCATATGCCTTTCTTATAAGGATTAGACAGATTCGTGCATGGTGTCTCCTAGGGAGCACTACACTGCGGTGTCAGGTAGAATGAATTTCGAACATCTATCCATTCGGGTCAGCGGTTGGTGGCCGCAC
>CAZIHR010000071.1:0-12846 GCA_964538885.1 uncultured Nitrosopumilaceae archaeon | reverse complement strand
GGTGTCGGGATATATTCGGCACTTCTTCTGGCAGCAGAGATTGCAGATATTAGAAGATTTGCCAATCCCAAAAAGTTGGTATCATGGGCCGGTCTGTGTCCAACCGTACACCAGTCTGGAGACAAAAAGTTCGTGGGAAAGATCAAAAAGATTGACCGCAACAAGATTGTCAACTGGACCATGTGTGAGGTGGCAAACATTGCAATGCAGTATGATCCCAAGATGAAAGCAATCTACGAATCTGCCCGAAAAAGACATGCAGACAAGCACGCCTTGGCCATTGTTGTGGTGGCCAACAAGATGGTAACCATAATGTGGCACATGCTACACACTAGACTGCCATATCAATCCAGTAATGAAAAACTATACCAGAAGTTCCGCACCATGAAGCGTGCAGGTTAGGCCATTTGCGTCTACCTACACTTTTCATGTCCAGCGTTAGCTATAAATCTTGTTTGTGTATGACAGGCACGGATCGAAGGTAAAACACGACAGCTTGCAATAAAAACGGCGGCGGGGTAACATAGGTGAATGTCTATACCACCAAACACACATCAGCTTGGTATATGCTGTGATGAGGCAGATATGTGGAATCTCCGATCTATATATGGTGCGGGAAGTGGGATTTGAACCCACGAACTCCTAGAAGATAAGGATCTGAACCTTACGCCGTTGACCAGGCTGGGCGATTCCCGCACTAGAGATTCACGCCATCAGGAATAAGTTTCTTATCACCAAAGTAACCACCTAATTCTGCTTGATTTTACAGGCACTACATATGACAGTATTGGCTGATGAATGGGTGATTTTTTACAAAGTTGCCAGCATGAGTTAATCTCAGCTAATTTTTAAAAAGTTTTTATTGTTTTTTCTACCGATTTTTAAGACATGACTGTAGTCTCTCAGCAAACAATAATGGATTCCCTGAGACAGTGCATGGATCCCGAGGTTCCGCTAAATATTGTGGAGATGGGTCTAGTTTATGGAATAGATGTGGCTGCAAACAATGATGTCAACATTAAAATGACAATGACCACTCAAGGTTGCCCCCTTCATGAAACGCTTGTACAGGATGCAACAAGGTTTGTAAAGAGAGTTCCAGGTGTCAATAATGTCAAAGTGGATGTCGTCTGGGATCCACCTTGGACAATGGACAAGATGAGTGAAGAAGCAAAACAAAAGCTTAAAAATATGGGTACTGGAACGACCACCCCTGCACCAATCAACTATGAAACCGCACTGCCGCAAGGAGTGGGAAAACTAGTAAAACAAGAGGATGGATCTATGGTACTTGCCAACGAGCATGAGCAGGGATTCATGGTGAATCAGGCAATAGTAAATTTCTGGAAGATGTGTAACGGGCAACGAAAGGTGACCGAGCTGGTAGATCTGTTTGCGCAACAGACAGGCATGCAAAGAAATCAAGTGGAAAAAGAAGTATTGCAGCTAATCAAGCAACTACGTGACGGGGGGTTGGTCGTGATTCCCGATCAAGCCGGCATGCAAAATATTGATTTTCAGAAACAGCCCTCAAAAGATATAATTTGAGTCTGCTCCATCAAAACTAACCACGGACCCTGTTAGATATTTTATCTTGTTTTGTACTAGTGACTTTACAAAGTCACCTATCTCGTTTGGCCGTCCGAGTCTTTTCATCGGTAGCGATTCTGCATACTCTTCTATATTTTCAACCAGCTCCCTTGTCCTGTCCGTATCTATAGGCCCCGGAGCAATGTTTATGCAGCTGATGTCTCTTTTGGCATAGTTCTTGCTCAATATCTTAAAGACCACACTAAATGCCGCCCTATATGCTGAGGAGATTACCAGCTTTTCTATTGGCTCTTTTATTACACTTGAGCTGATCAGAAATACATACCCTCCTTGATTTACCTTGATTCTCTGCAACATTAGGCAAAATCCGAGGAAGAGCTGATTGTGGTATTTGGTCCAGTCTTCTTCAGTGACATCATGAAATTTTTTGGGTTCGGGCCCACCAGTATTTAGAACTAGTATGTCCGTTTGTTTATGTATGTTAGCAAATTTCTTTACGCTTTCCAGATCACAAGTATCTACATCTTTTCTTGAGGCGGCAAAGACGTTGATGCCAGCAGACCTTAATCCTTCGGCAATCGCTTTTCCTATGCCTCTAGAGCCACCAAGAACTATTGCCTCTTTCATGATATAACAAATTACTTTATCTGTTTTTTAGTTTATGCCAGAACAGATCTATAGTGCAACCACTAAAATTATGATGCTGTGTAACTATCATGCAGCATGACTATATCTCCTTTATTTCAGATATGGTTCCCTGAACTGAATCCATCTTGACTATTGCCTTTTTTTCGTTCCAGCCTAGTGCCACATACCAATCTCCTGCATCTTCATGATATTTAGTTTCCAACGTACTAATTTGGTCGGGCGCAATGCCGTATTTTTTAGCTAAACCTGAAACTGCAAGTGCAATTGCATCTTTCTCTTTCTCTAATCGCCTCTTCATCAATCCGATTCCTGGATTCATGCATTTCATACTGCTTTACCCTAAATATAATTTCTCAAGATATAGTTCATGATTGTACTGTATCTAGATCTCCTAATTTTAGTCACCAGCTGGGACACGTCAGACAATATGGATTGTGGTGAGGACACAAATTGCCCAATTATATTCAACATATGAATTTTCATGAGGAATCCCACAAACTGGGTGTAAATGCGATGATGTTAAATAACTATCATATAGTCACAAGTTAATGAAGACACTATTCATCTTGTCAATTACGGCCATTGCACTTGCTGTTGGCATGTCGGCACATGCCTATTTCGAGATTGAACGAATCAAGGAAAATCAAGTTGCAAGCTTTGAGCACACCAAAGAGTCCCTTGAACACTGGGAGGAGTTTGCTGAATGGGAGATCAAGCATGGGGATGGCGTCACCCCTGAGCAGTATTTTGCAAAGTGGAAACAGTACTCTCTTGACGCATTGGTGTTAGATGATAGATACATCAAAGATATGGAAGAACGACTGTACCCGTAGATGTGATTCTGAATTGTTTTCCTTGGACGATCTTTTTACTCTGGATTCGTTCTAATTACTTCTCATATATGCAGCAAGCATACAACGTACAATTTCCAAATTTTCTGGTATTGCATATGGGTGAGAACATGCACGAAAAAACTCAGTCATCATACTGTACACAACCAACCACGTTGTAAGTACAAGCGCGACCATATGCAAATCAAGGACTTGAAGGGCTTCGATCCCTCGACCTGGCGGTCCGAAGCCGCCCGCACTATCCTGACTGTGCTACAAGTCCATACAAGTAAGAATTTATCGGGCCTAAATACCTGTTTAGATACGTGAAGATTTCAAAGAAAGTAGCTGGTGTTGAATATGCAATTAGAGATATCGTGCTTGCTGCAAGAAAGGTACAACAAAGAGGAATGCAGGTTGACTATCTAAATATAGGCGATCCTGTACAATTCGGCTTTCAGCCGCCTGACCGCGTAAGGGAGGCACTAGTAGATTCTGTACGGCGCGGCGAAAACTATTATTCTGCATCAGAGGGTTTACTGGAACTCCGGGATGAAATCGCAAAAAAAGAGAACGCCAAAGGACTCCAAACCTCCTCAGCTGATATCATAGTTACAAACGGCGTATCTGAGGGACTAGACATGATAATCTCGTCGGTGGTCGAAGAAGGCGATGAGGTACTATTGCCAGGTCCGTACTATCCGCCATATGCCTCATATGTGAGATTACATGGTGGAATCCCCGTGGAGTTTGGAGTGGATCTGAACAACTCTACACCTGACATTGAAGATATCAAGTCAAAAATTACACACAAGACAGTAGCAATATGCCTGATCAGTCCTAACAACCCAACGGGAGTGGTATTCAGCGAGCAGTCCCTAAAAGAGCTAGTTGACATTGCAAATCAACACCGCCTCTATATCATATGCGACGAGATATACGACCGTATCGTATTTGATGAAAAATTTGTGGGCATAGGCAAGGTGGCACGCGATTCCCCTGTAATTCTCCTCAATGGATTCTCCAAGGTACATTTAATGTCTGGGTGGCGTATAGGTTACATTGCATTTAACCAGTCTTCAGAACTTGATGCCCTTCGGGAGAACTTGCCCAAGCTTGCCCGAGTCCGCATTGCGACAAACCTTCCAATACAATATGCCGCCCTAGAGTCCCTGAGGGGATCACAGCAATACATATCTCACTTTGTATCAGAGTTGAAGAAGCGCCGGGATCTGGTGGTAAAGCGCCTAAACGATATACCGGGACTGTCATGCCCCCGCCCCCGTGGAGCATTTTATGCATTCCCCAAAATTGAGACCAATAAATTCTTCTCAGACAAGGAATTTGTCACCCAACTCCTAGAATCCAAGGGTGTCTTGACTGTACCGGGATCTGGATTTGGTGAACAGTTTGGCAGCGGGCACTTTAGATTGGTGTTCCTACCCAATATGGATATACTGGACTCTGCCATGACCAAAATAGAAGAGTTTCTCAGCTAGTATTGCCATACTGAGATCTTTTCTGGAACAATCTCTATTATACAGTCAGTATCATTTAACAGCTCTACTGCCGCCTCTGTCTCAAGAGAATCATAATATCTTTGGAGAATTTTTTTTGCAATTCCTTTTACTCTTTTTTTATCTAATATTATATTGGCTGTCCCTTTGCCCATGACCCCAAAAATATCCGGCGCGTTTACTCCAACATCGACACAAAAAGACACCGCCGCATTCTCCCTCAAATTTTTTACTTTTTGCGTTTCTGTGTTTGTGCCTATCTGAATCTTTTTTGCTACAAATCTATACCATACGGGAACAACGTGTGGCATTCCATTTCTTCCTATGGTGGCCAGCCTCAAAATTTTTTGCGACTTTAAAAATTCATCTCTTTTGCTCATGATTCCGAAATCCCCAAAGTATCATAAACAGCCCAAATCCGATCATTCCGACTGAGATCTTTTCGTTTGTGGCCTCTGAATTCAGCAGAAACTCTATTACGAACTCGGGCGACCACAGAATCATCTGCCGCACCAATACAATCCCTGCCATAATTATGAACAGTGTACCTATTGCTGTATACCAGTTCTTGCCGCGTCGATAATGCTCGTGACTCATCCCACAATATCTTTACACGATCTTTATTCCTGGATTTTTCATCTTGTTTCTGATCATTGCATTAAGTAGTAATGGAGTGCAAATCTCTGCAAGATATGCTAATGTCCCAGGCCCCAGATAAATTGGCCTTAGACCCTTTATCTCACTTATCAGCCCGTTGACTATACCTATTGCTCCTGAATCATCACCACACACAAAGATGTCATAGTCTAGCTCTAGTGTTGGATTGGCCAACTTTTTTTCTGAAATTACATGAAATGCAGAGATCACCTTTGACTTATCTTTGGCATACTTTGAGACCAACTGATGTGAGAACGGTTTACCGTCCCTCATTGGTATGAATTCAAATCCCACATCAGTTTTGATCATCGGCACAATAGGGGAGACCACTGTACAGTCTTCTTTGGTGTGGGGACATATCTCTGGACATATTGATTCTATATTCTCATATGGAATAGACAAAACCAAGACATCACTTTGTTTTGCAACATGTAAATTGTCTCCACCCTCAATGGTACCATTAATCTGCTCAAATGACTCTCTTGCCATATCTGTATACTCTTTTGCAGCAGTAGATGCCCTAGTTGCATCTCTGGAACCTATAATGACGTTGTGATTTTGTGCCCACCTTAACGCAAAACCCTTTCCCATTCCACCGGTACCGCCAATGATGCCTACTTTCATGATGTTGTCCTGACAATCTTATTATTATCTCTATTTGACATGCCATCCGTTGGGCTTGATTATTTTTCTGAGGCACGGTCAAGCCAAGAATAATACTGAGAGGATTCTAGCTGGCAGGACACCCGGAGTGCCGCTGACTTCCACTGGAGTGAAGCAAGCAGAGGAAGCAGCCGGTCTTCTTGCAGATATGAATATTGCTGCCATTTATTCCAGCCCAATTGATAGGGCAAGAGACACCGCTAAAATCGTGGCACAACACAATTCTCTAGATATGATAATAGATGAGAGATTGACCGAGCTTGACATGGGCAAATTTACCAGCTTGCCATATGATGAGATTTTTTCCAAACATGGAAACGTCTTTCTCAAGTTTTACAGCGGCGAGCTGGAAATAGCTCATAATGGAGTCGAGACATTCTCCGAAGTCAAAAGACGCGTACTGAGTATGGTGGATCATACAATCAAGCACCATCCAGATAAAAATGTGGTCCTTGTAACTCATATGGATCCGATCAAAGCAATGTTGTCTACTGTAGTTAATCTAAGCCCCACAAACTTGTTCGAACTAATCATTGCAAACGCATCCCTCAACATCTTTAGAGAATTTCAGGGAAAATTTGCAGTGTCTGGATTCAATGTGATGCCTATATCACGATTTAGCAGTGATTGGTAGTATGGTGTTGGCCGTTGCCAGATCTGTAGCACGTAACTATACTTGTTACAGAATATTGATGTCACGCAACTGAATATATATCGGTCACCATACTGATCACGTTGTTGAGATTTTGTGTGACCAACTTTTGGAGCAGAGCGCCGCCAGAATCTTGAAAACCCTTAAATAGAAATCAAAGGTCACGACAGTCAATCACCTATGAAGAGAATGCTCGGACTGTTCTTATTGTTGGCCGTCATGGTAATTGTCCCTGTGGCAGACTATGCGTTTGCGGCCGGCGACGAGCCAGGTGAGTATGTTGATCGTAGAGTGTTGATCTGGAATTTGTTTTTTAGGATGATGACTGTAGCATTTACTGTTGGTGCAGTTGTATCGGGCACACTCATCTGGCTAATACTGAGATTCAGGGAATCAAATCCAAAAGCAAAGCCGACCCAGTACGAAAAAGAGGGTGTGTGGTAAAAATTGGGACACCATTCCAACTGGCCAGAATGGATTTACATAGGAATAGTGGTTGCATTGATGACATGGGTTGGAGCAGAAGCTTGGAATGTTGAACGTCTGGTAGAGCATGTACCAGCAGATGCCGAAGTCATCAAGGTGATAGGCAAGCAATGGTTCTGGACGTTTGAGCACGAAGACGGTACACAGGAACTTGGTGAGTTGCATGTAGAGGCTGGCAAGGCATACAAATTTGAGGTAATGTCTGAAGATGTGATTCATTCGTTTAACATACATGATTATGTAGTTTTGATGGATGCGGTGCCAGGAAGAGTAAACACCGTGTGGTTTGCACCAGACAAAGCCGGAGAACACGACATTCAATGTAGGGAATACTGTGGTTTGATACACTATAATATGCGCGGAAAATTGATTGTGGAGGAGCCACTAACTTGATAATGCTTTTATCGCAACCTTTTGCAACAGTTTGTGGGGGGTCTGACTGTTGGTTCTAGAACTACAAAAGCCGCGCCCCATCTGGCAAATCATGTTTTCCACACATCATACAGATGTGGGTTTACTATACCTGATATCCTCGATTGCATTTCTATTTCTTGGCGGCGCACTCGCGTTGGGGATTCGTGCGGAGCTATTCCTACCGGGATCTCAAATCATCGCAGACGCGATGACATTTAACAGAATGTTTACAGTTCATGGTACTACGCTGATCTTTTTGTTCATCATTCCGTTTGCCTCTGCTGTTGGCAATTACTTTGTCCCCATTATGGTAAGATACAAGGATATGGCATATCCGAAGCTTAACGCCTTGGCATTCTGGATGATTCCTCCCTCTGGAGCACTCATCTGGCTGGGTTTTGCAGATTTTTCTTGGTATGCAACTCCCCCATATTCTATAATTAGTGCACCCGGTCCTGCAGCCGACATGTGGATCTTTGGACTGAAGATACTAGGTATTTCATCAATTCTTGGTGCCATCAATTTTGTCGTAACTATACTGAAATGCAAGCATCCAGATATGTCAATAGGCCAAGTGCCTCTCTTGGCATGGTCATTTCTCTCTTCATCTCTTATTATCTTGGTGGCAATCCCAACTTTTGCCGCAGCACTCTTGATGCTTCTGACTGACAGGCTGGGGGTGAGTGGATTCTTCAATCCTGCCATGGGTGGTGACCCAATCGCGTATGCACACTTGTTCTGGTTTACGTTCCACCCTGAAGTATACGTGCTTGTAATTCCAGCAATTGGAATGATGTATGAGATCATTCCCAGATTTTCACGAAAGCCGATCTTCAGTTATGGATCCGGCGTGTTTGCATTTGTACTGTTGGCCATTGTGGGCTTTTCATCGTGGGCGCATCACATGTATGCCACAGGAATGTCATTCACCGAAAAGACTGTATTTATGGTGGGCACCCTTGCCGCTGTACCTGCATCTGCAATGCATGTATTCAATTTTCTTGCGACGATGTGGAACGGCAGAATAAGATTTTCAACTCCGATGATGTGGGCGGTAGGTGGAATAGCACTGTTCTTTTCTGCTGGCGCAGGCGGAGTAGTAAACAGTGCAATGCCGCTGGACTTTTCCACCCATGACACATACTGGGTGGTTGGTCACTTTCACCTCTTTGTGATGGGTACTATTGCCTTTGGCTCAATAGCATATCTGTATTACATGTTCCCGTATGTGACTGGAAGAATGTATAATGAGACTATGGGAAAGATCCACTTTATCTTGTCGTTTGTGGGTACAGTTATGGTCTTCTTTACACAGCATGTGTTGGGCCTGTACGGAATGCCCAGAAGAATCTTTGACTATCCGCCCATTCCAGAATGGATAGCAATGAACCAGATAACATCTGTGGGTGCAATGATAATTGGAGCCAGCATGGTGCTGTTCCTTGCAAACATGATACACAGCTCTGCCAAGGGTACTCCAGCAAACACAGATGATCCATTTGGATTGGGCGGGAAATACTATTATCCCTTTGAGGCAAAGAATCCACACCATTAGGAGTATGTTGAATTGAGCCAAGACACTGATACGTATTACAGAACCACCCCCGCAAGGACGGGTAAGATGATGGCAATAATGTTGGGCATCTGCGTTGCGGGTGGCGTGATATTCTTTGCCATGTGGGACTATTGGATCTCTGAGCCTGCCCCCGTGGTGGAAATTATGAAGGCCATGGAAGCTGACACAACTGATTTGCCAGATACATCTGCTGCGGCACCACCTACGGGAGTATCTCACACCTTTACGCTTGACTTTGTAGAATCAGATGATTTCTTGACTCTTGCATTTAATGCGTTGCCGGGTGAGGATGGCAGCAACCCTGAAATTCGAGTAAATTCTGGTGATGAGATTACCATCAACTCGGCCAATATGGGCAAACTATTTCATGCATTTGGTGTAGTGGTTGACCCTGATGACTTTAACAATGTGATCTGGGGCTCAGATATTGCAGCCATGACAAGTCCACTAAAACCTGGTGAGAGTGGCCAGACAACGTTTCTGGCAGGCGCACCTGGTACTTACTATTACATTTGTACTATACCTGGCCATGCGGTTCAGGGAATGCAAGGCAACTTTATCGTAGAATAGTTTTGGCGATACAGTATCTGGCGCTTGCCACCTTGATAGTATTGTACTCTCTAATGTTTATTGGGGGGTATATCTCAGCTGCGGGGCTTGGGCTCACATGTCCAGAGTGGCCGTTATGTCCAGATGGAATAATGCCTTCTGAGGAATATTTGATAGAGTGGATTCACAGACTGATTGCTGCTACCACCGGGGCACTGGTGATTGCCACCATGGTTGCGATACTATTGAATAGGCAATCTGATAAAAAAATCAAACTCACAAGCTCACTTGCAACCGTATTTGTAATTACGCAGATAACACTGGGTGCATTGGTAATCGACTTGAAATTGCACGCGGTACTAGTTGCAATACATCTGGGAATTGGAATACTGTTGTTTTCTGTGGTGTTGTTGACAGTTCTATTTGCCTTTAGGGTGGCAAGGACCGTTCCGCATCCTAAGGCCTAGGCTTTCTGAATCTGGGTAGATAGATGTATGCCATGACTACAGCAAAGCACAGTGCTCCTATGGTGATTGCCATTATGAAGATGTATCCGAACGGACTCTGCGTCCCCATATTGAATTTGTATTCAAGGGGTCCCGCACTGTCTTCCATATTATATAAAATGATCTCTACTATGTGGTTTCCTGGGTTTTTCCATGTGTGATCGAATTCCCAGTGGGCACCATCATATGATTTTGTGGGGATGCCATCTATCTGTTGGTCGTTGTAGAAGAACTTGATTCCCATCGTGAATTTGTCTACCTCCTCAAAGTACTCATCTGTAACTCTTATCATAAATTTGGACGGCTCGTCAATCTGGGGAAACTCTGGTGCAGTAGCTACTTGGACTCTGTATCCTCCGTGAAATTTTTCAGCGGAGTTGAACATAGAGTGTGCCCATGCTTCTGTAGGTATTGCCATTATACCTAGCAGGAAAAATACAACAACAAGTGATGATTGTACCATGTCCACTCCAAAGAGTTTGATAAACATGGTGTTAATCAACTGTGGGAATTTACATGCTGTACTGAAACTTGCAAAAAATAATGGATGCTAAATCTTGGAAAAAAAATTACACAAGTGATGAAAAATCTTCAAAACCTTTAAATCCTTATTGGCAAGACACAGAATCGTTGACTCTGGTACGTAAATCTATCGACATTAAGGTGTCTGTGGAGAGCGTTTTTACTTATTTTGCAAGGCCAGAACATGTATCTGACCAGATCAAAAATGATGCTGTCGGTATGGCAGTTGTTCCCATGGATATCAAGGATGGTATGGGCGTTGGCACCACCTTTAGAGTGATTGGCGACTTTAATGGTAAGCGTCTTGAATGGGACTGTGAAACAACTGAATTCAACAGAAATGAGAAAATTTCTGCAAAACAGATCGACGGTCCGTTCAAGCGGTGGGAGATCACCAACGAGTTTGAGTCTTTGGGGGACAACATGACGCGGGTTACCATGTCAGTAGATTATGAAATGCCATTTGGTCCACTCGGAGCAATCATGGATAAAGCCAAGTTTGCAAAGTCTGCTGAACGCGGTATGGAGACTGCTCTGTATAATGTGAGGGGCTTGTTAGAAGGTAATGGCTCCATTCCCGTCTACATAACTCTTGATGCATACAAAAAACTACTTGCAGAAAAGAAAAAGATGAACGATGTTCCAGTATCCACCGTACTTACTGCCATCTTGGAAAAGTATGAAAAAATAGAAGCAAAAGCCTAAAAATCTGCGAATTTGTAATCTCAAGATTAATAACAACAACAGAATTTGTTAATTCTGTGGGTCTATAGCGCAGCCAGGTAGCGCACAGGACTCTTAATCCTGCTGTCGAGGGTTCGAATCCCTCTAGACCCGCTTCCACTGTGGGTTCGAGTCCCTTTTTGCCGCCGTGTACTTTTGCCGTCGTTCTAGCACGACTTTGCCGTTTGGTAGCACGCCTACGAACCTGCATCCATGTGTAATGAGGCGCTCGGCCTCGTCGGCACCTGCGACTAGCTGGCCATTGCAGCCTGGCCCTTTATCTTGCCGGCGCCCTGTAGCACCTCTAGCATAAGGTCAAGCTGCTCTGGCGTTGCTGCAGCAAGTGCCGCCTTTTGGACGTCCTGCGAAGGGACTTGACGTATCCGTTCTGCTCCGATGTGTTCTTGAAGATGAACCCGTGTCTGCCAATACCGGGGCTCCCGCCAAACACTGCAAATGGGCAAACTGTCGTGGCACAGTCGCGGCCCCGCCACGCACCTAGTCAGGAATCAAGCCCAGCAACCTGTCTCGTATGCTTGCGGCATCAGACGCCAAATTCACCGTGACAAAGCGGAGCTTGTGCCCCTGTATTGTAGCCGATTCATCATAATCGGTTCCCACTGATGGATACAGAAGCATCCCGGTGGAAGTCATCGACAGATTGTCGTCCTCGCGTTCCTGGGATCTCAGATATGAGTATATCTGGTATATGTTCGGGCTTTTCAATATTTCACGGTGCCATCGGGTTGTGATTTCCGTGAATTTGGTATCGATCACTATCAGGTGCGATCTGTCCAATTTTTCAACAATGATATCGGTTTTCATTTCAGGCAGAATTCTGTCTATTCCGGGAGTGTGCGGTTCGGCGTGCCACTCAAGCCACTCGCCCAGACGTACTTGCCACTTGTCAAGCACTATGCTGTAAAAACCACCCACGGCCCTTTCAAATAGATTTCTTATTCGACTCTCCTTGCTCCTGTCGGGCAAAACCACGTCCAGACGCCCGGACTCCTCCGTAGGTATCGTGAGGTCCCATGCCAGCTGTGCGGCAGCAATCATTCTCGCATTGTCCTGACTGTGCCTTGTGTTTCTAATGCTGGCCGTATGTTGTCTTGCATCAAACGAATTAGATACTCCGTACCTTGCAAATGCGGCGGCGTCGATGCGGCAGCGCCGCTTGAGACTCTTGTCCTCGACGATCGCACTCGGTTCTTCTCCAAATTCGGGTGTTGCCGGCAATCTATTGCATCAAGACGGGATCACTTCTGGGTTTTTACACTCCTGATCGCACGTCACGCCAAAAAACTGGATCCTGTCCTGTCTGTGGCACATCCTGCGCGCGTCCGTGCGGAATTTTTTAGCCCTGGCGTGTCATTCCATACTATTCGTCCCTTAGGATGCAGCAAGCGCGGCATTCTGGATGAGTGTGCGCCATATGACGGCTCCCTCCACCCTGATCCCGGCGGCATTTGCCGGAGTTACACCGCCCAGCCCCATGTGTGGCCTGACAAAATTATAGTGAACGGCGTACGACGTGACGTGTGCGGATTCC
>CAZIHR010000070.1:0-3974 GCA_964538885.1 uncultured Nitrosopumilaceae archaeon | reverse complement strand
ATCAAATATGCGTGGCATGAGACTCACTCACCATCTTTTATTGCACATGTTGTACATTCGTGAAAATGTTCTTCGCTTATTACTTCTATCAGACTTTATTCGTTTGTCTATTTTTGAGATATCTCCTGCCTGTTTGTGTCGTATCTGGAAAACCTGCTCACCACTTAACATAGCATTAGAGTCTGCGGTGTTCACCTTATTAAGATACCTGATGCGCCGGTACTATTCCAAAGCAATTGTTCACCTCTCACTCCCAGAACGTGGCCCGTGCAGCACGATGCGACATCCTGCCAAGCTATCCACATCGTCTATGACCCCACGGGCAGAGTGGTGTCAGTCCCTTGTCTGAGGGGAGTGTGAACGGTTACGTCAAAAACGAGCGATATCTGTCTGTCATATGTGGGTCTTGTGTACTGCAGACGCTGTTCATAAAGGCGGTCTTAGGAGATCTGAGATCTGTCTGACCGTTTATATTCGGTAGCTCACAACGGGTCAGTTTGCGAGGGGGTGTGCGTCAGACTGCGTCCTGATTTGCCTCAAAGTCCGCTTTCATGACTCGTATAATCACTTCTAATACGCGCTCAATTTGTTGAGGTGTAGCTTGATCGAGCATCTCTTGTATTTGCTGCCTCTGGCTTGGGTTGCGGTTAGCGTATGCCTGATCTAGGTGCTCTTCAGATCTTGTAAACGCACCGGCCATCTCGTTTACCAGATCCGTCGGAAGGATACCCTTGTTTGTAGTATATAGAGATTCTATGGTTCCCTTATGCCCCATGAAAAACACGCGAAAATCACGTGCGATCTTGCCTCTAGATTCCGCAATTAGCAGTTGTGTGTCAAAATATGCGCGCAATACGTATGGCCTTCACGTAAATTTGGGACGAAAGACGCGGCGTATTTTATCGCTTATCCTCTGTGTTGGAAGAAATGCTTTCTGTGATCTTCTCCACTTATTATCGTGATCATTGGGGTGGATCACAGGTGAATGTTCATTCAATACTTCACCATGTGCCAACCTGTCGTTTAAGTATTCCAATAGTAATCCTGTTGCAGGATTTGTAGAGAATGTAAAGTATTGGTGTCCTGCTTTTGACAGCTCTCGCCTCACGATTATTCGATTTGGCGTCTGCATACATTCGACTTTCCCGTTACTTAGCATTATGTCGGGAAGATCGCGCATTTGTAGTCCGTCAGTTCCATCATGATTTCCCATCACCCCAGGCCTCAGACCCGATTTTGCCATCATGGATATTATGACGGATTCGCGCAGTCCAGCCTTTTCGTAAATTTCTGAGATTTCATGGCGTTCGGGAACTCGCTCGTTTTGCAAAGTTGGAGAAAAACCAGAATGTGAGATTTTTGTTCTGCGCTTTACTATGATGTCAAAATGCCCAAGCCATGACTTTACAGAATTCACGTGTTCCTCTATATATCCGGGCGAATAGTCTTTGGATTCGGCCATGGTGATGTGATCTTGTAACATATCTGTGGCGGCCCTTAGATTGTTAGCGGCCATCTCCGCAAGACCAGCGGGAGTGGTGTGATGCATTTCGCAAAACCTGCCCAGCTTGCGCAGACGTCCTTTGGCGGTGAGTGGGCTACCGCGCACCATGTTGTCATACCACCGTCTTACGTCTGGATCTGACAGTAGTTCTGATTTTTTGAAAGTTACGGTGAGATTGGTATCCGAGCGCGGCGGGTTGCAACCCATGTAGTTCAGTATCGAACTGCGGTCTTAAGCACAAGATATCTCTTTCGGACTATGTCGGTGGCGTTGCCCTGATTCAATCAGATGTTACTCTTTTGTAGCGGGTTGTCAACGAACATTATCACGGGTAGCACACACCCGCCATTTCCAACGCTACATGAATCGTGGTATTTGGAATCGCGCTCCGCGCAAAATCTCTCACAAGGTCGCGTTACTGCAATCTGCTTTTCATTCAGAATAATAAGGGAGCTGTATAATATATCTCATACAAGAGCTTAGTTGCTACACTGCGAGCGTCATGACCAAGACACGCGCTATGATTCATCTTCCATTTTCCCTCGAGAATGTGTTTATCCTGCACGTATTCGTATCATGTCCACAGATCATCGTTCAAGAAAGTAGTTACGGATGGTTGTCGGCAACCCGCCGTACGTGGAATACAACAAGGTCAAGGGCGACTATACCGTGAAGGGATATGAGACGGAATCATGCGGGAACCTTTACGCGATGATGATCGAACGATCGTACAGCTGCTTAGATCGAAATGGGCGATTTGGAATGATTACACAAATTTCTTTTTCAAGTACTGATAGAATGAGGCCCATTCAGAAATTTTGTTCAGCACACAGCAAATTGTGGCTTTCACATTTTGATGGGCGTCCTGCAAAGCTTTTTGATGTTTTAGGACACATACGTTTGACCATAATTTTAGCTGGAAAATCAAATGTTACAAATCACATATCATATTCTACAACGCTTAAACGCTGGTATACCGAAGCACGTTCACATTTATTTAACACCATAGATTTTGGTACACCATACAAGAACAAATATTTTAAAAATACTTTACCCAAAATTGGATCTTCAATTTCAACAGACATTTTAAAACGAATAATAGATCAAAAAATGATTGTCAAACATAAAGAATTAAGAAATAAAACAATATACATTCATAATGCACCTTTGTATTGGATCCGTGCCACAGATTTTATTCCTTACTTTCATACGGAACAGAATGGCGAACAAATTTCTACTCATGTAAAAAACTTGGATTTTCCGTCGCAACATACTCAAACAATTATAGCAATATTGAACAGCTCTCTATTTTATTGGTGGTTTATACTTCTATCAAATTGCAGAGATCTAACATTTAGAGAAATTTCTAGCTTTCCATGTGACATGGACGCAATGACTGAATTCACTAAGAAAAAATTACACAAACAAGTTAAAGAGCTTATGAGGAGTTTTAAAAAGCACAGTCAACGAAAAACACGACACCAAAGAGCTACAGGGTTAGTTACTTATGATGAATTCTATCAAAAACACTCCAAATCAATAGTGGATAAAATTGATCAAATACTGGCGCAGCATTATGAATTGACGGAAGAAGAACTAGATTTTATCATCAACTATGACATTAAGTATCGCATGGGATGAACAGTGTTGGGCTGGACCCTGCTAGAATGAGAACGCGTACTTTCATACAGCTCAAAGCCCACATAGGAAGGGGACAGGACCATGACAAAAACCAAGTTTACACCCGAACAGAAGATCCAGATAGTGCTAG
Organism: uncultured Nitrosopumilaceae archaeon; assembly: GCA_964538885.1. GTDB lineage: Archaea > Thermoproteota > Nitrososphaeria > Nitrososphaerales > Nitrosopumilaceae > JAPOPJ01. The sequence goes on along the minus strand of CAZIHR010000070.1, from coordinate 699 downwards.
AGTCGATCAAGACCAATATAGGAACGGCAAAGCTGTGCCGCAAATATAACATTCACCCCCAGACGCTTCAAACATGGAAGCATAAATTCATGGAGGCAGGCAAGGCAGGACTGGGTCACCATGGAAAGAGTGATCCAGTAAAGCCATTAAAAGGGAAAATGATAACCTCAAGCATATCATAGGCGAGATGACTATTGCCAATGATGCTTTAAAAAAATCTTGGAGGCAGACAGAGATTGAGTACGACTAATTTGATGCAGGGACCGTTGGGCTTGCTCAAGTCCGCAAAGTACTCGGGAGTATCAAAACGCCAGAGGTACTAGAAACCCTCGCATCAGAAGATCGGACTGAATCCCTGTGTGGTAGATGCGGTGCGCCAGACAAGCAAGAGGTATCCCACGTACGGCACACGGCGCAATGGCCGCCCAGATAGCGCGATATACTTGGACTCCAACAAACCGCAAGCAGGTGCAATGGATATACTGCAAAATAGGCCATATTCAGTCACAAAAGAGGAAAAATGACATTCATACGTTCAGGAGGTAAGGCTCAAGATGATCCAATATCTATGTTGGAACTTTATAAGGAATCCGGCGGTTTTCGTGCGTTGATGCATAGCACACGCTAGATTCGGTTCTCCCTTCTAGGATGTGGCGAATACGTATCTATGCGGGCATGCAATCCCAATACCATGCTTCA
>CAZIHR010000069.1:0-8889 GCA_964538885.1 uncultured Nitrosopumilaceae archaeon | reverse complement strand
TTTGTTGCCGTCGTTTTCTTTGCTGTTCTCTTTGGAGCCGCCTTTTTCTTGGTTGCCGTCTTTTTCTTGGCTGTTCTCTTTGGAGCCGCCTTTTTCTTGGTTGCTCGTTTTTTAGCTGTTGCCATTAACAAACCCGTACCTTCCTAGTTTTTCAGTGGTTAAACTAAAGAAAATTACACAAATTGATAACAAATTATCAACGAAATCTCGCAAGAATTCTGCTTTTTCTGATCGGTATCACAACCATTATTGATATGTCGCGATCACGATATTGTATGTCGCGACTACATGTCTGCGATCAGGCGCGTGTACCATTACACCGGCAACAAAAATTACACTCTGATCTTGTACATTGACGGTACTATACGTGACTGGCATTGTTTGTACTTGTATAGCGTCATGATGCTTGTGAGTCCATGTATTATAATCCTGTATCGTTAAAACAATACCTGTGCATTGCATGGAATCATGCCCCTTTTACCTTGATTATAGTCAAGACGTCCTCGTCGTGCAGGACATGGTCTAGGCCGACACGTTGGCCGCCAAACTTTACGCTGCTACCCCACACCATTCCGTACCTGAACTGTCTTTTCATCTTGCGGTGAAGCTTGTTGCATACATCCTCGACGGTATCGCCCTCCCTTGCAATCAACGGTTCCTCAAAGTCCGTCTCGCCACCCTTTGGCCTCAGGTATATTCTGATAAATCTTAGCATCTTGTAGATCTCTTCTCTTAACAGATCGATGTTTACATCCGTGTTGGCAGAAACCTCGACTATATCTGTTCTCAGCCTCCTTCTAAGATCCCGCCGGAATTCCCCGTCGACTAGATCAATTTTATTTAGTATGGTCAGAGATTTTGCATAGCTGACGTTTCCGGATATGTGATCGGATAACTGTTCGGACGTTAAATCTTCGCGGACAACCACTCTAGCACTCATTATTCCGTAAAGATGAAGTATGTCTCTTAGGTGCTTTTCCGTAATCCTTGCAAGTTTTACCTGCTGTGCCACCGCGATCCCTCCAGTCCCGGACTTTTCAATGGTGATGTTTGGTGGAAGCTGGTTGAGCCTGATCCCTATGTTTCCAAGCTCGTTTATCAGTACGTCCTCGTGGTACGGTTGAAAGACATCAAGTACTAGCAGGACAAGGTCCGCACTCCTTGCGACTGAGAGAATTCTTTTTCCAAGGCCTTTCCCACTTGATGCGCCTTTTATTATTCCGGGGAGATCCAAAAGCTGTATATTTGCACCACGATAATTCATCATTCCTGGCACAACGGTCAGTGTGGTGAATTGATACGCGCCTACCTCTGACCTTGCCCCCGTCAGCTTGTTGAGCAGCGTGGACTTGCCTACACTTGGGAGTCCGATAAAGACTACGGTTGCATCACCGGTTCTTCTTACATCAAATCCGTCGGACTTTTGCGAGCTCTTTTTTATCGCATTGTCCTCCTGCTCGCGCCTAAGTTTTGCTATCTTTGCCTTTAACAGACCTAGGTGGTGCTCCGTTGCCTTGTTAATCTGAGTTTTTGCCATCTCGTCTTCTATGGCCTTGATCTTTTCTGGGATTCCCATCTATCTTAACGGATCTTGTTTTTCAAATAATATCCTATTGTTTGTTTGCGACCTATACTCTGGCATGATTGGCAACGCGGTTTTGTATAACGTGCCCATAATATTACGTTATATGGAACGCGCCGTGCCAAGATTCTGACATCATGTGCTAGGATTGATGGATCATGCGCATTCGTAAACCGCCGCATGATCGTCAGAGTCAGGAGATGCTTGGCCGCTATCCGTCCTTATATGGTGTGAGGGTGATGTTCTAAATCACAATATTCCTTTGGAATGGAATCCAACAATGACTTTTATACTGACCTTGGTGTGTAATCTTAAAGTTGAAGGAGAACCTTGTAAATTATCTTGCCTGCCCAAGATGTGGCAAGGATTTTAGACTAAATGTCATGAAAAAAAGATCCGGTGAGATTCTAGATGGGGTCTTGACATGTAATAGCAGGCACAGGTTTTACATCAAGGGCGGCATTCCAAGACTCTTGCTGGGGGGGGGGAGCAATACCAGAACATTTGAGCAGAACCGCAAGTCGTTTTCCTCAAAGTGGAAGAGATACCACCGTCTCCACCTGACAAAAAAATGGACTGATGTTCATGATCGATGGTTTTTGCAGCGGTTTGGATGGATGACCAAGAAAAAGTTTAGGGCGTTTTTGAATACTAGATCAATGATACTTGATGCCGGAACCGGGGTGGGAAGCGGCGTGAAAATCTTGGCGCACAACCCCAAGTCACAGGTTTTTGCAATCGATGCTGCAGATGGCATAGATTTTGCCTACAAGCAATATGGCTCTGAGAAAAACATTCACTTTATACAGGCTGACATCATGCATCTGCCGTTTAAGAAGGGATTCTTTGATTTTATCGTCTCAGATCAGGTATTACATCATACCAAGAATACGGCAAGATCGTTTATGGCGCTAACAGAACTACTAGACAGAAATGGGATGATCTCCATCTATGTGTACAAGGTAAAGGGGCCCATGCGGGAGTTTGCCGATGACCTTATCCGAAAATCAACTGTAAATATGACGCAAAGGCAATGCCGTGAGTTTTCTAGGGATATGGCGGTACTTGGAAAGCACCTGACAAAAATCAGCCAAAAAATCACCATACCGCGTGATATCCCGTTATTGAAGATCAAGGCCGGGACATATGACGTTCAAAAGTTCGTATATTGGAACTTTTTAAAGTGCTATTACTCTATTGACATGCCGCTTGAGCACAGTGTAGCCGTAAACTATGACTGGTATTTTCCAGAGTACGCGCACAGGCATACGCCAGAACAGGTCAGAAAATGGTTTGCAGACGTCAAGTTAAAAATCACTCACTTTGATGAGATAGAAAGTGGAATAAGTGTGACTGGCAAAAAGCATATCCTGTTGTCGTAACAAGATCGTTGTATCTGTATATTAACACTCGTAAATCATTACACGCCGCTAAACTTACCTGCAGCCCAAACTCCAAAAAATGTAGCAAATGTAATTGATATGATATAGCTACCATGTAGAATAAATCATGTTTGTCGCAGTGTGTCATCTTGGTTCTGGTAGTGACCATTTCCACACATCTTTCTAGTAAATCCATAAAATCCTCACAACATAACCGAGATAACTGAGCAATGTTAAAAGTCGTTTGCCCACTGGGACCGGCAAGTTATCATAACCTGAAATTTTCTGGCAGGCTGGTGACTTGAGAGGCATCAGCTTTAGCCACTACCTGAATGAGTGTCTTCTATCTGCAGTTCTCCCGCATGTGGATTCCCACCACCTCGCCCGGTGTCCTGCCGCCAAGGTCACGGTGCAGGTGCACAAAGTTGTAATAAATCTGCAGATGGGTGTTTGGGTCAAATCACGATCCGATAGAATGTCGGTCTTGGCTAGGTTGGTGCGGCCAAGTCTTCTCAAGTTAAATTTCTAATATTTTACTGATTTCCTTTGTTTTTGTCACTCCAACCCTGCGATATATCTCTAATATCTCCTCATATGTTCCCTCTCCTCCCAAAAAATCCCAGTATCGTTTTCCGATGATGGTCTGCCGCTTAATGTCAAGATGCTTTGTCGCAATGCTGTACTTGTATTCATTTCCTTCTCCATATGGGTTGTAGGTAATGGCAAAATATGTCTTGATCCTAGGTTGTGCGATCTTTCGTATGGCGTGAATCCACAAGTGTTTTCTGGTGATGTTTAAACACTGCTCTTTGTTTGGCTGGGGAGTTTTTATCTCAAAAAACATCTCTTCACCATCATGGCTTTTCAGGTATAGATCTGAAGTCACGGATCTACTCACCAGTTTACCAGAACCCTGCTCTTCCATGCGGACTATTCTATCCACCACCTCAAAATAGTTGGGAAATACGTGACTCTTGTTTATGCGTCCTATCTCATCGCTGATCTCGGTATCTACTGATTCGAACATGTTTCCCTCTACTTTGTACTGCCGCTCGGTCTTGGCAAATTTGGACTTTGCAATTATTTGAGAATGGCGCTCGTGAGCCGTTCCCAAAATGGTAGAAAATGAGCGCTCAAAGTTGGACATTCTGGCTACTGACTTTGGTAAAAGAGCTTTATGGAACGGTTTTATTTGCGCCTCATATTCTACATCGCCTCTTTCATACTCTGATTTCTTTTTCTCTAGCATGGCATCCAACCATTTGCACATGTCTGACTCTATTTGATCTACTACAGACTTGCTGAGAGTCATAATCCACAGATCAATATGTCTTCATTAAAGTTATTCGCACGGCGGCCAGATCTGCGATTCACCTCGCGTACAAGTCTCTTCTTTATTGTCAATCCTCCGTCTGACACTATATCTTCGTACAGATCTAGCTTGTCATTGACCACTATGATGAACCTGCTGTTTTTATCAAAGGAGGACTCGTGGATGTTTTTGATGGTCTTGCTTATTCCTCTTTTGTAGTTTGTAATGGCTTTTTGACTCGCACCATCTTTCTTACGCCCTATCTCTAAGCGACTATTATCCTCAAGATCCAAAAGCTCGTAGGCGTATTTGTGTTGGTCATGGTAATCAATCAAGCCGATGTAAGGTGGAGAAGTAAAAACATGGCTGATTTTGATATTGGAAAAGTCAAATGTGCTAGAGTCGTCGTGCATGGGCTTTGTGTAGACGTTCTGGCGTATGTGCTGAAACTCTGATATCCTTTTGACTACATCCTTACAGTATCTCTTTAGAAATGCTTTACTGTTCTTTGTGGGATGACATATCCTGTCGTGTTTGAGGCAGAAATAGTCTTCAGCGTACGGTTTTTTTGGGAAATCCACCTCGTAGTGGGCAATCAGTCTAGAAGATCTCGCTGATCTAGAGAGGATTATTTTCAGTACATCCTGATGTTCATAGCTAGGAATCAAGCTCTTGAATACCAGTAGTGGATGCAGTGCTTCGGGATGATACCACGTCTTTAGATATTCAGAATTGGTCTTTTCAATCTCGATTTGGGTCCTTTTGGGCATATAGTCGTCTAGGGACGATTTTGAGGTTACTGCAAGCGTTTGTCCTAGTATCGCATCTACTGTTTTTTGTAGATGCATTACATCATACTTTTTTGTCTTGACACTGCACAGCATTGCGTTGAATTCGCTTATGTCGAATCCGATGGATGGGATACCGTTGACGTTGGACTCCACCAAGGTCGTCCCTGAGCCCATAAACGGATCGCAAATCAGATCGGATCTTTTCATGTCACGCTTTAAGAAATAGTCTACCAACTGGGGTACGAATTTACCTAAATACGGATGCAGGCTGTGGACATGCTTGGTTCTTATCTTCTGCGGCAGATCCTTTTCCGTCCAGCACAACTGCCTAATCAACCTGGGCTGTACCTTCATGTATTATACTTTACTGTAACTGTTTTAAATTTTGAGGAGTCGTGGAATCATGTGTGGTATCCAAAAAGTCGTTCCCCCATCCCTATCTTGCATCGTACTTCTTACCCGTCTGCTCATCTATGATCCTTTCCCCCCTGGGCGCCGTTTTTCTCTCAAACACCTCTGCTGATGCCCTAGGCCCGCGAGTATCTTGAATATGCCGAGCTTGACTAACCCCCTCTCGAACCTGCTCTGCCTCCGGATCCCTTCTTGTTCACGTAGAACTACGCGCCGTGATCCGTCATGATTGACGGCGGCCTGCCGTGGTTCATGATGGCCTCATCAGGCACCCTGAGGGCGTTTGTGGCGATGTTCTCAAAGATCCCGTACCTAGTCACGAACCTAGACGCGTCGTCCTCGTAGCACAGGAACTAGCGCCCGTCGTACTTTACATCGTGTATTTATTTCTAGTCCGTGCGCCACAGTACTGTATTATATCGAAATTATTTCGCCTAGTCATGTAGGTCCTCCTCCACCCATTTTGGGTTGTTTTTCCTGATCGCTTTGGTGGTCTTTTTGTCCGAGAACGCCATCAGGGGCGTCTGGCGGTTACGGATGTCAAGGGAGAAGTGCAGCCTTCGCTCGTTATAGTATTTGACGTACGCAGACAGGCTCTCGTAGTGGAATATCTCATCTTCGATGCTCTTGTGAAATCGTTCCAGATTATCGTTGGTCTGCGGGTGGTACGGCCTAGAGTTTATCAGCTCAATCCCCATGTCCAGAAGCTCTACCTCAAAGGCAGTGGGCCGCCAGGATTTTGTGGGCGTCCTGCGGCCCCTTCTGCCTACAAAGCACGAGCCATTGTCAGACAGTATGGTTGCAGGCGTGCCGAATCGCTTTACTGCCTCCCTAAGTACTGTCACGGTGTTCTCAGAGGTGGCCTCGGTGAAGATTCGCGCTGCTACCACGCATCGGGAGGCGTCATCAAGGTACGTGACTAGTTCAAGGCCCCGAAACCTCGGATCCTTCATTTCATGCCAGTCGACGTGCCACATGGCGTTTGAGTATTTGCGTTCGAACCTCACCCACTTTCGGCGCCTTGACTTGGCCTCCGAGCGGATGACTAGGCCATTTTCCTTCATGATGCGGTATACGCGTCTATGGCTTGTATTGTGGTTTTCCTGCAGGTGTGCGGTCAATCGTACCACTCCCACTGGTTCTTTTGCATGAGCGTCTAGCACAGCCTGTGTCTCCTCTGATGTGGGCAGGACCTGTCTCCGACCCGGGTCACGTTGTGCGTGATACGTGCCGGTACGCCGAAACTCTGCCCATAGCTGCTAGATGCGCCTCCTAGTCACACCGAGTTTCGTTGCAATCTCTGCCGTGGATCTTGCCCTCTGGCACTGGGATACTACGTACCTGATCTGCTTTTCGGCAAGCCTGACTTGTCTTTTTTGCTGATCGGTACAGCCTAAAGTAATCCTTTACTATCTTCCTAAAGGTGCGGCGAAATGATTTCGGTACAACATACATAGATAATTTTTGAATTATATGCGCTGATTAAAATATTCGAACATCTTTTATAGAATATTATGAAATATCATACATGAGACGGCATCAGGATGACTTGAGAGAAGTAGGCAAGCTTCCTAGAGAGTTGTTATTTAAGATTGCCGATCTTGTTGACGAGAACATTATCATCCAATCGGATATTGCAGGGCTCAAAGACATTCTCGCCGACACTGACACAAGCGTTAGCACGGTTATGGTAGTATTTTATAATATTGTACTGTGCAAAGACGATCCGAGACGTTTTATCAGATTTATTGACAGTACCAGTAATCTAACAGATGAGGAGAAGAATACGTTAAAAGATGTCGTGAAAGAGATACATGACAAGATAGATATTGGTAAGATTACGATCAATATGAACGCCAATAACCTTGAAGTGTTTGGACACATGTGCGTGAACACAAGCAAGGACAAATATTTCATCACTACCGAATTTAGACCTATTTCGAAGAAAGGCAAGATTATTAGAATGGTTCCATCACTTGTAATGGATATACCTATTTATGATTCCCGTGGAAATAACAAATCTGTCAACTTTCAAATGAACTTGGAAGAAGCGGAACGATTTGCAGATTTACTAAACAAAAACATAGAGGCCCTAAAAGGAGAGATATCAGACATACATGAAAAGTTCGGAAGTGAAGTAATATGAAAGAGTGGGAGAGCGACTTGTCCGAATATGGGATGAAAGATTCGTGGATATCGGAGCATATGTCTGAACACACCCATGTTACTCGATCTGAATTCAGTATTGAATCCGACGAAAATACTCCTTGGACGCCAGAGAGAGCAAATATCCAACGACTCATGCGACGCGCTATTCGATCAAAAGGAATTGAAAACGCCAAAACTGTAGAGGATATAATTAATGTGTTAAACTCACACGATTTTAGTGAAATCGCAGAAAGATTGAGATATCTACAGGAGGTAGTAGAGGAGGACGAAGACAACGAGAATATAGAATTTCAATCACTGCAAAATTTTGCTAGGTTTACGTTGCACAGGCGGCTTCCAGCTCCACAGATTGGAATAACCTTGAAAGGATTTGTACAAGCAGTCTGGCGGTTACCCCACTTTGGATCGCTGGTTATAAATTTTCAAAAATCGAGTGACGTTACGTTTTCTGTTTTGTATAATCAACGTACACAGGAGGGCCGTAGACGGAAAATTAGCGGAGAGATGCCTCTGAATCGCGTCATGTGGTGTATAAGTGACTTTGTGCATGAATTGGAAGCTACATGACCGAAGAAATTCGTGATGATGGGCACGTTACAAGACACTGCAAAAGAAACCATATGGATACAGATGGAACCCCATTACCTGCGGCTTAACTCCGCGTTAATGAAGAGTATTTGTCTGTCAACTGGCTAGAGTATTTTGGAATGTCAAGTATGGAAGAGAATCTGGCGTGTATGCGCAAAGAGCTTCTCAAGCATCGCTCGACCACTAAGAGAGAGCGATTTGCTGTTTTGAACGTGAAGGATACCAAGAGTATAATCAAGAAAGAATTTGATATAATATTATCTATCAAAGACTTGCAGCAAGAAGACTATCCATCTCATGCTGGCATCTGGGGATACACAAATGACGATGATGTATTACACGAATTATCGAAGATAGTTGAAAACGACTACGTGTATCCAGCACAAATCTAATTGTTACCCGTGGGCTGTCACGTTTGCCGCTCGTACATGTACCTTCATATCTTCCAAATATAATCTTCCAATTTTTGACATGTGCAAACACATACTCAACTGAAATTCTTTTGCTAGAATGTACTGTGTTTCCTAATTCGCCATCTATGTGCTACCAAGTACCCATCAGACGGCGACATGGATGTCATGTCGTCATGGTGTCACCTCGCCTCCCGCGCGATCGACTCGTCCCTCCACTTGTTGTATAGAATCATCTTGAGTT
>CAZIHR010000068.1:0-9761 GCA_964538885.1 uncultured Nitrosopumilaceae archaeon | reverse complement strand
CTCCTTTGACCTAGTTGTGGAGGCAACAGGTAGCAATTCAGGCTTTTCTGATGCCATAAAACTGGTAAAACCGCGTGGCACGATAGTTTTAAAGTCAACAATTACATCAAAAGAAAATCTTGATCTTACGCCTGTCGTAGTAGATGAAATTACATTGCTTGGTTCTAGATGTGGAGTTTTCAGGCCAGCAATAGATGCACTTGCAACTGGCATGGTATCTGTAGATGATATAATTTGTGCCACATACCCATTAGAAGAGATCAACGAGGCAATCAAACATGCACGAATTTCTGAATCACTCAAAATACTGTTGAGGCCATAAACGGAAGATATCCGTCAGTTTAGACAGTCAAACAAAAGCAGAGTTGTATTGTCGGGGAATTCCTTTTTTTGTATTATTTTTCTGACTTTTTCCAGATTTGGATCTGTCCACCATACACTTCGTTGTTAAATGCAATGGGCGGTATCTGACTGTAAAATCCATGTCTCCCGGAACTAAATATCTTGGCAGGCATGGGAATCTCATATTCTTTACCATCAGGCATCTTCAGCGTTGCAATGACAATCTTTGGACTTTCTTCAGACAATCACATCCTCCCCCAATAATTCCCATGTTCTTGTATTGTGATGGATATAGATATTCTTTGCATGTCTGTCACTATACCATTCAATATATTTGGATTTCGGCATCAATCAAAAGAAATATGATCCTACCAATTTAGAATTTCCACAAATCACAAGATTTTCTCCAATTATACTCATGTATGTTTTCTCCTTCCAATATACCTCAAAAGAATCATTGATGGTATATACTATCAATTAATTCTATCTCATTCATGTAAATTACTTGCAGTCTCTTGAGGGGTTATCATACGAGTCTGCTTTAGCACATATTCTATCAGAGTCTTTTTGCCATATATTGACAACAAATTAAACTTGATAACAAAATCACCCAACTAAATTACATCAAATAAAAAACACAAATAACTTAATACTACAAAATTACCAATAGACTTTTAGCCAATATTTCTAACTACATTATATGGCAGATGAACTAGTAGATCAACATGTGCTTGATTATTTTGAGAGTGACATGAAGAAATTCATCGTGGAAAGACTCTCAAATACAAAAAATTGGTGGGACTCGTGCATCCCACCAGAGATAAGACGAGATGCATCAGAGAGACATGCAGATGCCAAGAAGATCAATGATATATTAAACAAGCCAGATTATGGACCGGTAGACTATCTCAATTTTGACAGCTATGGCAAGATAATTCTGCGACGAGATAATTGGAGGAACTACTTTGAATCGATCTTTGTTGACAAGATGATCCTTGAATACAAGATGCGAATTATACAATCGCTTAGAAATGATATTAGACATGGAAGAAAGGTTGACGCGGTAAACAGCATCCGTCTAAGATTACACTGTTATGATATCATTTCTCAGATACATGAGACTGGCCAATTTGATGATGACCAACGTGTATCGCTGGCAAAAAAGTTGGGTCTTATAATACACTAATTTAGCTGTTTCTCACAAAATTCTTTACATCAAATTTTATTGTAATATGGATATAATACTTGGCAACTAGTTGCTCATCTTAACAACTTTGACTCACCATGACTATGCATTTTTTGAATTTATTACATCTGCTAATTTGTATCAGCACATTCCATTTTGCAAATCTTTGCAATTCATGAATTCAATTTTGGTGTGTATGGTTCTAATCCATCTTTATGTTCAATATTTTGGTATGTATAGTTATACTCATTTGATAAATCAACGAGAACCTTATGTTATACTATCATCACAAGAATATTAAAATTCAGGCAATTTTAGTACAAATTTGATGCCTGAGAAATCCTCATCCGAACAAAAACCTGTTGGCGATTCTGCGTCAAACACCACCAAGGCTTCTGATGCAAAGTCATCTACAAAAACAAGTGCTGAAACTAACAAGGGTGAGACTACAGCTAAGGCAATCAAGGCGGCCGAAGTTGCAGCAAAAGCAGTAGATGATGCCGAACTTGCAGCAAAAGCAGCTCTGGCAAAGGTCGCATCAGCAAAAGCGGCAGCAGAGGCAGCTGCCGAGGTAGAGTATCGTGCTATCGCCGATGAAATCACGGCAAAGACTGCCAAGGATCAAAGTCATACATTCAAACGTCAGAGTGAGGAGATCTTTAGACGGGAGATGCATGAGCCAGAATTCTTTCTGCACAAAAAAGATCGATTCCTAGTACCAATACTCTCCCAAGAGCAGCAGGATGAACTTACAAGAAAGGCAGAGATTCCTGTAGACAATACTCCAAAATACTCCCCCCAACATGTACTAAGCCCAGAATTTGGTGGCCTATCCAACTACGAGTCGGGCGTAACACGTTTTCTAGAAGATGAGAAAGCGCGCCTAGAAGAATTAAAAAACAATCCTGATGCAACTACAAAAGATCTGGCTCGAGTAAAACATAACATAACTTATCTGGAATCTCTCCATGAAAATTATTTCCTTGGAATGAATGTGTTCCGTACTGCAAGGGGCGGAAGAAACAAGCTAAAAGCGTAGATGATTTAGTATGTGTGGCTTTAATTTTGACATATCAAATACTCGTGTAACATTCAAAAATATACCTCTGTATGCGCTGACACGATACTCTTTCAAGGATGTGGATGCCGCAACTGCCGCATTCGTACAGATTCCAGAAGTGGATGAATGCATCATAATACAAACTGCAAGCAGAGTGGAGATTTTTACTGTAAGCCATTCAAAGTCAGATGATACAGCTGATGCGCGACGAGAAGAGGGCAAGCAACTCGTATTAAACAAGATCAAAGAGACATGGGTGTCTCTAGTTGAACTAGAACAAAACGACATTGACCACTTTGATCAGACCATAGAGGTGTACAAGGGGACAGATGTATACAATAATCTACTTCGCCTCGCATCTGGGCTTGACTCTGTAGTGGTGGGGAAACAAGAGATACTTGATGAGATAACTGAAGCCGTCTCTCGTACCAAGCAGGCAGGAAATTCAGGCAAAGTACTCAACAAGTTGTTTGAGAGTACCATTCGAGTTGCCAATCGCATACGAGATACAACACACATAGGAGACAATGTTATTTCACTTGGAGACATTGCAGTCAAGATAGCTACTGAAAAGGCAGGTCTTGATGCAAAGAAGAAGATACTTTTGATTGGAACTGGTAGACCCGCCGCAATGGTTGCCAAGACACTCAATAAGAATGGCATTACATTTGAGGTGACAAGCCGTACCATTGAACGCGCCATGGGATTTTCACATATACTGGGCGGCAAACCCATTGAATTTGGTGATGTATTGAGTGGATTTGACAAATTCGATATAATCTTTGTGGCAACCACTTCTGACTATTTCCTGATCACATATGACCGAATTCATCTTATTATGGAAGAAAAGAAGAAAGGAACTCTGATTCTTGATATTTCAGATCCCAGAACTGTGGATGAAGGCATCACTGCACTACCTGGGATCAAATTGCTGTTCCGGGATCAAATATCTGAAATATATGATGAAAATGTTCGGGCCAGATCTGGTCTAGTGCCAGCAGTTGAAAAGATAATTGATACAGAGATTCCCATTCTTGAGGCAACCATGAATATAGTTTAGCCAAATTTGGGCCTGTTGTTTACCCTTGTTTTCTTGTAATAAATTGCATCAGGGCCTCTTTGGAATAGTCTATGCCGTGTTCCTCTTCTGTGTGTATCTTGAATTTTTCTATGACATCATCAATGGCCCCCTCAGTCACAAAGTCACATTCAAAGCCATAGTCGTTGCATCGTAGTCTGGCCACAGCCTACCTGAAATCCCATTTACATATAAATCTCAAGTTGAGCTTGACACCGTTGCTTGACTCATTTTAACCGTGGGATCTATTGAACTGGCAGTTATTTTGGATGTGTCCATTACACCATATAACTTAATACGCCATTTGCAACATTTTGTCTTCTTTGGTAGGTAAAGCAATGTATGGTAATACAGGTAATATATCCATGTTTTATTTTGAGAGTTTTCTGGGTGAATTAATAGATGTAATTTATGTGATACATTTTTTCAAAATATATGGCTTTTACAGTAATACATTTATCCAAAAAATCCGACAATTAACTTGAATGGTTGTAGAACAAAAAGCCAAGATCACTTATATTCAAATATTGAAAGAAGATCTTGTTATAATTCGCCTCAAACCAGATGGCGGAATGCCCCAGTACAAAACGGGGCAGTTCCTTACCATTGGTCTACCAATCCCATCTGAAAAGAAGATTGTTCGACGGGCATACTCTATAGCGTCCCATCCCGAGAATCGTGACTATTTTGAGTTTGTGATTCGGTGGGTCAGAAAGCCATTGCCGGGCCGAGTTACGACTGAGCTATTTTACGCAAATGTGGGTGATGAGGTATACCTTGGTGCCCCTACAGGTAACGCGTTACAAATAGATGATACAATGCCTGATGGTACACCTGACACTCGAAGAATTATCTGTGTGGGTGGTGGAACTGGACTTGCTCCATTTATAGCATTTGCCAAGCACTTTCATGCAGTAGGAGACAAGAGGGAGATCATTGTTCTGCATGGTGCAAGCTATGTGGATGAGCTTAGCTACAAGGAGTTACTCACAAATCTGGAAAACGAAAGTAATGAACGTAGAAACCAGTGGAACTTTACTTATCGGGCCGCAATCAGCAGGCCCAAAGAATTCTTTAATAGATCGTGGTCTGGCCACGTTGGTAGAGTTGAGTCGTTCTTCAAGCCCAACAAGCAGGGTGTTTCACCCATCGATGATATAGTGGGCGAAGAGATCACACCACAAAACACCAAGATATACATCTGTGGATATCAGGGAACAATAGATGGTGTAATTGAGCACCTGTATCCAAAAGGCTTTGTCACCAAGGATGAAAAACGTAACGATGGCAGTTATGAAATCAAATACGAATCATACGGGTAATCTTACATTTGTACACGGGCAAATACATCATCAAGTATATCTTGATTGGCTGTAGCAATAAATGAGACTCTGGTTTTGTAGTCAAGTTGTGCATCAAGTGGGTTCCTATACGCGTCTAGTAATAGTCCCCCTGCCTCCTTCACAATCAGATATCCTGCAGCTATATCGTGGATGCGGATCTTTTCCCTTAGATCTACATATACATCAATTAGACCACTTGCAAAGAGGGCCATCTCTAGTGCATTTGCTCCAAAGTGTCTAATGTGATTGTGTTGTTCAAATATGGGTTGCAACTTTTGCAAAAGATCTTGTGTTGCACCAGACATGTTGATGCCTACAATCTTGTATATGGGATCGCCTTTACGTACATGTATTGCTTTGCCGTTGAGAAAAGAGCCTGTTCCCTTTGATGCCCAATACATGTCTCCGTTGATTAAATTGGTAATTACTGCATCAGTGATTGAACTGAGTTTGTCTCCTGTGGCAAATGCCAGTGAGCTGCAAAAAAACGGCACTCCCCTGACTGCGTTTGCTGAACCATCAATTGCATCCATGATTATACGTCCTTTTGGATTATCTGAAAGATCTACTTTGCCGCATTCTTCTCCGAGAACCGTACATTTTATTTCGGTATCATTAAGGTAGTCTAGTACAGTCTTTTCTGCGACGATATCTATATTGCGAGAAATATCACCACCGGCACCTATGCCAAAGTCTCCTGCTGCATCATCGGTACCTGCTAGGTCTTTTACATTTTTGTAGATCATTGATGACGCGTGTTGAAGTATATTGATTATCTGCACGATATGATCTTAATAATTCGTAATTTAAGTCAAGTATAACTAGAGTGTTACTCAAAAATAATTTTGGCAGCGCTGTCCAAAACACACACCGCAAAAACGACGAAAAGCTTGAAGATCAGTACGGATTCGATGGAAAATCTTATCGTTCATACATGGTGGGTACCGCCAATGCGTTCCAAAAGAAGACGAAAGAGGAGCAACAAACCGAGGTATGATGAGCACGTCAAAGCATACAAAAAAGAGCTCAGGAAGGAGAACATCATAAAGTGTCGCGACTACAAGGCATACGAGAAAAAGCACAGGGGTGAAGGCAAGGTGAAGGGGCTAGGCTCAAGCAACTACGAACGCTAATCCGTGACTCCCTCCACGATGCCGACTCTATAGTACGAAAAGTCGGTCCGCCTAGGATCAATAAAATAATTGCTGACTATTTTAGGCTGTACCGATCACGTAAATCCATGGCAAAAAGATTGAGAAAAGCATCACATCAATATTTAGTAAGATAACGCAAAAAAGGTGTGCCTCCATCCCAAGTAGCAATGGAATTGGGCATCACTACAAGATATGTACGAAGACTCTGGGCACGATTCTGCCAGATAATCACCCCTGTCCAGATCTGCCAGTATCTTGGCATCTATTTTGTCTGTCTTCTTTTTGGATTGTGCGATGAGTCTGTTGACGTATGGGTTTGACAGAATTACATCAAATCCCATCTTGTCGCGCAACTGAAAAAATGGTGCTTTCCATATGGACGAGGATTCAATTATCATCTAATTTCTTTTGGGAATCCTACAAAGGCAGATTCTATATCTTTGGGGGTATTTTTGATGCTCTTATTGAGCAACTCAGTGTCATCCTTATCAAGGACGCATATCTGAATGGTCTTTCTGTGGACATCCAATTTGACATGCATGTTTTCCATGGATTGGTAAAGTATTACTGTACTCTATCTTTCGGTCTGCTTTATCTTCTAACTTCCTTGTTCGGCGCATATGAGATTACCCTGCAGCAATATGTAATGATGCTGCGGGAATTATCATTCCCTTAGCATACTGAAATGGTGCGCCGTTCTTGGAATTATTGGCAACCTTGAGCTCATCATCCCAGTCAGGATTATACTGTATGACCAACTGGCGCCCGCGCTCAACATATTTTTCGTTGTCGATATGTAATACATATTGATGATACTACTGATCCATAACTATGCTGGTCTGAATATATCTAAAAGTTTACCAAAAATAGTTGATCTGGTTATGGTTTAGGAAGGGTTATGCAACAAACTTTCTGAGACAATCCCTTTATTTCGAAAGTCACTAAGCTCGTCTATAGTTTTACGATAAAAGTCATTGTCCCTTCTGTTGGGGCCTAACAGTTCAGGACTGATCTTCATCTCAGCTGCAACATCTTCTCTGAAACTTTCAAGCTCATGCCACACTTTCTTGTCTGCATGCTGCCTTTGCTGCTCATGCCCGCGCATAGTGTGCCATTGGCGTCAACCTTTCTTACCATCCTGCACCCTTGGTTCAGTTGGTTGAGTATTACAATGCGCATAATGTTTCTCGAAATTTTTTCGTATATTAAACTGCAACAAACTGGATCAAGTCCTTGTCATAAAAAATATTGCCCCTAAATTTTGGCTGGCACTCATCTGGTTTGATCCGCTTTAGCAACACAATAACTCTATATTCCATTACATCTGCTGACAAACCATGGCAGGTATGCCAAGGGTCAGGCTGTATCCAATAGTCTATGGCGGAAGGCAGGAAAAGCATATACGCTCAGGCACTCTGAACGTTCATGGAATAGTAGGCTTTGCCAAGGCGGTGGAGTTAGCCCAGAAGGAGATGCAGTCTGAAAATGCCAGATTTGAAAAATGGACCAGGTACATGCTTGATCAACTGTCCAAAGCGGGAGCAAAACTAAATGGACACCCTGTAGAGAGGCTTGCACACAACCTTAGCGTAAGGTTTGATGGGGTGGACGGGAAGGCAATAATCAACCACGTATCAAAGAAGATTGCGATATCTGCAGGATCTGCATGCACGACCCAAACTGTGGAACCGTCACACGTACTTTTGGCCATAGGGTTGTCTGAGAAAGAAGCACACACTGCCATCCGGATAGGATGCAACAGGTTCAATACAGACGATGAGATTTCAATGGCCACAGAGACGATCTATTCATGCGTGGAGAATCTGAAAAAGATCCGTGCGAAGGGACACGATGAATAGTCCGTGGGAGCGACGCGCATACGAAGCACGGCGTGACATAATCTATGTGGACGAATCTGGAAACACTGGAATGCAGGCAGTAGACCACAATAGAAGACACCCATTCTTTATCATCGGGTTCTGCTATTGCCGGGATCCAAGTACAATGAACAGGCAGATGCGAAGCCTACTACTGCGACTCCATAGAAGCCATATTTACCCTGCCAAACTAAATGAGATCAAATTCTATCCCACACCTGCACTGCGAAAACTTGGCTACTCAGAAGATGAGATCAAAACTGTATGGTCGCCCAACTATTCCCGAATCAGGGATGCGGTGCTGAACATAATACTGAATTATTCCGATGGAGTCTGCGGGGATTCAGGACAAGACTGCCATTAGCAGCGATGCGTGGACATCGGAGAGCCTTGGAAACCATATCTTCAAAGAGTCCCTCATCCGGCACATTCTGCCAACTATGAACGTCTCTGCAGTTCCCTCAATTATTTATGATCGTGGACGATTAAACCCAAAAAGGGCAAGAATGTTCAACCAAGATATGCTGGGATCTTCCCAACACCCTCTTTGGGGTCTGGCTATCCGAGTAATTCATGACGCAGACTCCCTTAAGACTCCGGGTATATGGGCAGGTGATTTTGTGGCAGGCGCGTTTCACTGGGCATTAAAGCACAATAATTCCGAATACGTCGATGCCATGAGGCCCAAATTCATCGGCAGAGGCCATGTAAAATTTTGATTGTATGCAAGGCCATCTCCCCTTCGGATAAATCCTATGCGCAAGGGCGCGGTTCGATGGACTTACTTGCTGTTATTCAGTACGACATAATGGAATAAAAACTATGCTTCTGGAACAGTTAAGCGAAATGTGCTACATTTTGGGCAAATTATCTCAATCGAAACAGATCAATTAGGGAAGCTCTGACAAGATTTGAATTGTTACGAAACAAAACTAATCAGGGCCGTGAACTGTTAAACAATCCGCATCTATATCAAGATGTTGCCTACAACATGAACAGGTTTGGCAAGCATGTCCGCATGTCCCCCAGTTACAACGCAATATTTGACACAGAACATCTAACAGACGGAATGATACAAGCCGCAATACGTAACCACAATGTGGGCGGATGCGCTAACAGTAGAAAGGTTGTACATGGCAACGCCGTGCCAACAGACAGGTGGTATGCCTCCAAACTCAAGAGTTCAGATCCTAAAACCATACAGAACGCGTTTGATAATCAAGTAAAGAACCAGATTGTGACATTACGGTCAATCAAGCGAATGCCTAAAAGACCAGTCCTTGCAATAGACATGCATCTAATAGAGTACTATGGCAAAAACCAGACGATACTATGACTCGCTCCAAGTACAAAAACGGCACCAAATACTTTGAGCGATACATCACGATATAGTGTGTCAAGAAATCCACATCGCTGAATCTTGCTGTATTTCACATGAAGATATGCGATTCCGTGCCTGAATTCCTCGAAAAAATGCTATCTTCTATATCCAATATGGGAATTACGCCCAAACTGATACTTGCTTGACCGGGAATTCTTTTCGGTCGAGGTAATCAAAACTCTGGATAAGCGCGGCGTGACATATATGATGCCGTGTAGAAACACGCACAATGTCATTGCTGCGTTGCGCGAGTTTGCGCGCAATGCAAGAATGGATATATCCACAGTTGAGATGGAGGGTCAAACTGGTTCCGCAGAATACTGGATGAAGATAGAAAAAT
>CAZIHR010000067.1:0-10124 GCA_964538885.1 uncultured Nitrosopumilaceae archaeon | reverse complement strand
TGTTGGTTCAGTAGATGGTTCGGGTGTTGGTTCAGTAGATGGTTCGGGTGTTGGTTCAGTAGATGGTTCGGGTGTTGGTTCAGTAGATGGTTCGGGTGTTGGTTCAGATTTATTTTGTGATTCATTAAATTCCGACAAAATATCTTCTGCGTCTTTTACTTTTCTGACATCACTCAATTTAACAGGCCTATAATACAGAATTCACTTTGCTTTTATTTAATGATTAGGGTTATTCAACTTCAAATAATTCTCAAAAATTTCTTCCAACTCAGAGTCAGACTTGCATCCACGAACCTTTGCCAGAAGATCTTCTTCTTCTATTTCATAACAGTTCAAAAAATCCTGTGAATCCTTGAACAGTAAAAGTATTTTGTTCTTGAATATACAGTGGTATAGTTTCTCTTTTTCCATGAGTTCAGGTCTGATGCTTATTCCATCATCATTTGCAGACACTGGATACATACATGATATCCCATGGAGCAATATTTAGGTAAATACACAATATTGTAATAATCAATACATATAACAAACACATTGGAAACAAGAGTTGTTTTCCACATTGACTTTGACTATTTTTATGCGCAATGTGAGGAAGTACGCAAGCCAGAACTTAAAACAAGGCCCGTGTGCGTATGCATATTTTCAGACAGAGGAGGAGACAGTGGTGCAATCGCAACTGCAAACTACAGAGCAAGAGAATTTGGAGTGAAATCAGGCTTGTCCATTATATCTGCAAAGCAAAAACTAGACGAAATAAAGGATGCAGTGTATCTTCCAGCAGATTTTGAATACTATACACATATATCAAAAAATGCTATGGACATCATGCAGAGTTTTGCAGACATTTTTGAATATGTGGGAAGAGATGAGGCATATCTGGATGTAACAAAGCGTACCAACCATAGCTTTGACAGGGCATCCCACATAGCCCAGCAGATAAAAAATTCCATCAGGGATAAACTAGGACTCAGTTGTTCGATTGGAATATCTCCAAACAAGCTGCTCTCAAAGATGGCATCAGACTACAACAAACCAGATGGATTGACTCTCATAAAACCACACGAAATAGAAGAATTTCTGAATCCACAAAGTGTCAGAGCCATTCCCGGAATAGGCAAAAAGACAGAAGAAAGGTTTGCCCAGATGGGTTTGCAGACAATCAGCGATCTAAAAAAATTAGATATATTTTCCTTAAACAAAGAATTTGGGAGAAAGACCAGCACACACATATTCAATGCTGCCAGAGGCCTAAACGACGAAGCAGTAAAAGAGAGAGAAGCCAATATCCAGTATAGTAAGATAGTTACATTAAAGAGAGATTCAAACGAGTTTGATTTTCTATCTAAAAGTATACCAACATTATGCAATGAGCTATACACAATAATTCAAAAAAACAACATGATGTTTAAATCAGTAGGAATACAATTTGTCCAATCAGACATGACAAGCAGAACAAAATCACGGCTTTTGAAAAATTCCACATCAAGCTTGGATGAACTAGAAAAAAATGCACTGTATCTACTCAAAGATGCACTAAACGATCAGGTCAAAGCAGTCAGGAGACTAGGCATAAAGGTCTCAGATCTATCAAAAGTCAAGGGTCAAGCAGACATTACTGACTATTTTTAGGGCCCTGCTTTGCCTGTATTTTCTTCAATCGACTAGATTCTACCAATATCACAATCAGTAAAAATGCAAACAGCCATGGCAGAAACAGTATCTCACCTGCAATCTCGTGGAATGCCTCCCACTTTTGCGCATCCGTGGTTACCTTCAATGCATACCACGAAAGCGAGAATATTCTAATCACGTTAACAAATATGGTTCCCACTATCCCTAGCACAAAGTATACAGATTTTCTTCCACGCGTAATATTCATCTTCAAAAGAAATGCACCCATAACCAAAGAGTAGATAATTACACTATGCACTCCAGCAGAAGGCCAGAATACTTGGAGTGCCATGGAACCATGATCACCTCTGAGGAACATTATATTGTCTCGTGCAGTAGCAATTCCAAGATCAAAGACAGATATCAACCAAACATTTGTCTGTACCAAATAAGGCACCACATATTGTAGTGGCCCAAGTGTATCATAAGGAAAGAACGCGTCAAGTGAAAGTATAATGCCACTTCCAGTTAGAAAGATCGGCCCTGCCGGTGCAATACGTATCCAACGCCTACCAAAGAGTATAGTCAGCACAACCATGGCAAACGCGGTCATGACAATATAGTCCCACATCCAGATCCAAGAATGGATCAGCTGTACAGAATGAAACTCTGCGGCAGACTCCATGTATTCACGTAGCCCCACCTCCAAGCCCACAAAATACAGCATTGTAGCTACGGCCACAGGTACTGCAAAAATCAGCTTTTTGCCAGAGATTGGGATCTTGAGACCTACTAGTTCGGCAACGACAAATACCAACGCAAAGATAAAGCCGCCACGTCCCTGATTCCAACTAAAGCTAAACGTATCAGAAAATACAAGCAGGGTAAACAGTATAGGGCTAGATAAAAGCAAAATGCCAAAGATGAGATTCCGATTTTGCACCTATTTGACCAAGATTGAGGACAATAAATAGATCATCCCCCACATATTTAGAAATAATCAGATATTGTCTTTTGCCTCACCAGTTGTGTAATATTTCCATGAGAAAGCCAATCGATCTTACTGATTCTCATATGTGTGGTGGCCATCTCTAGAGCCTGATCAAAGTTCTCAGCTATCTGAGGTGTGGAATACATCGCGCGTCTTATTCCTTCCCTCACCTGCCACACCCCCACCGGCACGGCATATTCGGGGCGTATCTCACGCAGTACCACCACGCCGGACTGGATCTTTTTCTTGGACAGATATTCGACAACTCCCAGCTTTGCTGCAAAATACGCGCCAGCAATTGATGGGCTATGACGTATTCCTCTTGCATCCTCAGAATCAGCACCAAACCCTATAGTGCCTGACGAATGCCACGCCTCGATCATCTCATAAATCCATCTACTAGGAAACAGTACTACAGAAAACAGATTCCCCAAATGCATGTATGAAAATACCATATGCGCGTCAATCACAGGATAGTTCAGAATCTCCTCCACAAGTGACTTTGATATAATGTCATCAGTTGCAGTAACGCTCCATTTTGTGGGGACTAGTTTACGTTTGCGTCCTAACATTCCCAAGCTGAGACATCTTTGAATTTTGGAGATCTCAATTCCTGTATTGTATAAACCCAATATGGCATCACGCGATCCAAGATCCCGATCATAAAAGGTCCTCTCTATAGGTATGGTTACTGGTGAGCCGGAAAACTTTGAACTTTTTATCTTGCCCACAGGGCCAAAAGGAGCACTCTCACCATCTATTGATGCCACCGGGGCGGCCACACCGTGAAATTCCAAGTCAGTATCTATGGGTCTTGAAGACATGACAACCTCCTGCAGGTCACCAATATAGCGGGTTCCGGTACCATATACAGACACACGGCGGATTCCACGTACAAGATTCAACCTAAAGTTCACTATCTCTTCGAGTGTCCGTCCACCCCATCTTTCTGGGCTGTCAAGCAGACTGGTGTCGCCATGTACAGGTGGCACCATAGGACCAGCAAACACATTTGGATATCCGTACGATCCCACAAAGACGGAGGGCGGTGTGGAGCCACTTACAGAATCAGATGAAAAGAGATTTCCATACCTTGAAAGATCTTCATGCCACTTTGTCAGTATTGATCGTCTGATGTCTTGTGAGCTTGTAGGCAACGATACCAATACAGAGATAACATCTAATAAACTACCTAGTTGCACACATAAGCAATACCGATATAACAAGATTACACATGTTGGATGGTGAAAATTTACAAACCAGGCTCCAAATTACAGATATGCCACATCTAGATTACCCAAATAGTTTTGTAAAAGAATGGGCATGGCAGTATTTACCCAAAAATGAGACTAGTGCCAAATAGAGGCACTTAGAGCTCATCGGTCACGGGGGCTCTACGACTTGGCCTTATTGGAACATAAATGAACTTCATAGAATAGATTACATCCACTAAAAAATACATTGTAAAGTTACAAAAATTTGGCTAAAAGGTAAATATGTTGTATTTAACAGTCAAACTCAAAATGCTACAAATTTCATATTTTACGCAGGTGGCAGTATCACATATCAAAGGTAGATCCATATTATTTGAATATGGCTTTACTGCCGGATCTGGTGCGAACTCGAATAAATGATTATTATTTTAAATGATGAATTTTGTTACGATTTTGTCAAGATAATATCACACAATGAAATTGATTGTTGATATACATTACATTTAGTGTGTTTTTCTTATTTTATAGTGTATTTTATTTAGAGAGCTTTATTCAGTAAATCTAGATCTTTTTTGGACAGTTTGATGCTGAATACCTTAGCATCCGGATACTTTGCATTCTTTGAGATCGGATGAAAAGTCACTCTGATGTTATTATCAACTTTTTCAATGTCTGTAGGCCGGCCACCTATGATTTCTTTTACCATGATACTGTTTGAGTATAATTGCTTATAGTATTTAATTTTACAACATGTCAACTCAATTTGTGGTGTTGGGATCAGACTAGAGAAATTTTTATGCAATAATGACAAAATTTATGCGCGACATCTATCAAATTTTGTTGGAGTCACACCTGTTGATCTGTTTGTATTTGGGCTTAATTTGAGATATTTTGAGGTTGACTGCTTTAGTTACATTCCCACACGACATTCGACCTTGAGGGATCGTATAGTGGTATAATATGTAAGTAGCAGAATGATTATTGCACCTATTCGAATTGGAATTTCATGCGTTGTGACAAATGCTGATGCAGTAGCACCGGCACTACCAAGAGTAGATATGATTGTAAATCCCAGTGGTCCACAGCTACATGCACCAGAAACTACACCCAAGATTGAGCCAAACATGCCGCCGCCCATCCTTCGTTTCTGTGTTTTGAGCATGCGCACCCTAAAAACATTCATTGGAATGACCAGTGCAGACAATGTACAAAGTATCAGAATCAAAACTAGACCAAACTCAGAACCACCTGGCACATGTCCCACCACATACGGCTTTAAAAAAACATACCCAGATGCCAGCAACAAACCAAGCAACATGGCAGAAAAGATTACAGTTGCCAACAAGATATACCAAAGATTTGAAAAGACCAGTCTGATCGTACGAGTCACCTTACATCATAGAATCGATGACCTTCATGAATGTTGAATGTGGTTGCGCTCCAACTATCTTTTCCCGCTGGCCATCAGGTCCCACAATTACAAAAGTAGGGGTTCCATTGACTCCATGTTCTCTGCCCACAGCATTATTATGTTGAACGCGCTTTGCATACTTGGCAGAATCAAGACAGTCATCAAATAGATCCATGTCCAATCCCATATCAAATGCAATTGCCTTGAGGCGTTCACTATTAGCCCAACCATTGTCAATCTTTGGCTCTTGTAAGGTATACAGCATATCGTGATACTCCCAGTACTTGTCCTGATCCTCTGCACAGTAGGATGCCTGAGCCGCAGTTGTAGAGTCCCTACCAAGAAATGCAAAATCCACAAAAATCAAGCTGGCCAGTCCAGAATCAATATAACTTTCTGAGATTGACGGTTTCGTATTATGGAACCAGTTATAGCATTGATGGCACTGATAGTCGCCAAACTCAATTATTGTTATAGGTGCAGCAGGATCTCCCAAGATGGGTGAACCCATTGCGGTGGAAACACCACCAAAATTGCGTCCAGTATCAAGGTTAACAGTATTCATAGATTGAGAGTATGATGTGGTGATAACCAATGCCACTGCCGCTGCAGCTATAACTACCATAACGCTCTTTTTATTCACGAATTTTGCTTGCAGGTATGCGATTAAAAACTTATTCAAAACGGTTTCGATTTCTTCGAAATAGGCCAATCACCTTGGCCACCGCCATATCCAGCGGACATACTTCACATCTAGACCCAACAGAGTGATCAAGTAAATGCCTATCAAACTCTGTTCTGGAGCGAAAAACCAGATCACACTTTGAACAGTAGACCTTATCTGGGCGAGCACCAGTGTGCCTTTTCATGATAGAGCATATCTGCTGATGCATATAAAGAATCCTGTCAGATCAGCCAACGTAAACATACACAATTTGCAACATCTTGCCCCTTGCAAGATCCCACATATGAAAAAACAGAGAACTGTTGTAGATAGAAATGCAATAAAGACTGCAACGTGCGCGTCTTAAGAAAAAAGCTTCGGTGAATCATTCACTCATGTCATAAGGCTGAACGTCAATTCTCTAAAAATCTAGATTGTGTGTGGGTTTTGGACAACTTCATAAAATCGTTCTGTTACGATTTATTCACAACCTAGCAGTATGGCCGCAATACTACCGGGTGGAAACAGGAGGCACGGATCGTTCCCGATTCCAACTGACATCGAATGTGATGATCCCGCCACTGGATCCTTCACCATGAACAAGCCAGAGTACGTCACACCATTGTATGAGGTAGAAGGAGTTGTAGCCAATTTACCGTCTGGCGGTATAGATATGGCCCAGAATGTGTATGATGCTGGAAGATCGGTCTTTGAGATGGTACCGTCTGTTCCAGTAACCAAAATATCCACATCATCAGTATCTGGCACATATGTGATTAAGATTATGCTTGAAGCAGCTGACTCGTCGGCATCTTTGATGCCGTCAAGGTTAATGTCGTTAAATGCGGAGATATTCAATGTAACCGTGTTGTCTGTAGGTGGTGGTTCTGGTTGTTCCGGTGGTGGAGCAGTGGAGCCCGGCGTTTCCCGGACTATAATTGAATAGTCGCCCATGCCTACGCGGTTGATTGCCGCCACCCTGAAGTCGTATGAAATTCCGTTGGTGAGATCAACTATAAGGGTCGACGTTGCACCCCCCACAACACTGATCTTCTTCCAGACGGAGCTGGTATCGTCTGCCACCCTATACTGAACCACATAAACAGAAATCGAGCCCCCGATTGTCGGTGCATTCCAATTGAGAAGTACACGACCATTCTCAGGAGTGGCCACAAGATCTTCAGGCACTCCCGGCATGTCTGCTTGCACCGCCTCAGATGCTGCCAAAGCAGTGTCATGATAGGTGTTCCCGTAGCCAGAGATTGGAACTATAACAGACAGTGTCATAATTGCAATGATGGAAAACGGAACAAGTTTCACCACCAATCACATGTTAAATTCATTACCAGTTTGGAAACCACACGAACCGAAGCAGCTGAAACGAACCAACCATTCCCCCCATCATGGCACTGTCCCCACAGTTGGAAACCACGATTGGAACAGATTAGCGGTGATGGTCAATGTATCTGAGGCAGGACCATTACCTTTTGCATTTACGGCAATTATTTGAAAGTCATAGTCTGCTGATCGATCTGTCAAGGTTACTGGTACACCACCAGTGGGGGGATCACCACGAGTGGGATCTACAAGGCCTAAAGATATGGAGATCCAATCTGTGTCAACTGAATTTTTAAAATTCATGATATAGTTAGTGATCGGGGTACCACCGTCGTTTGGAGCAATCCATTGAATCCTCACATGAGTAAAACCAGGGTGGGCAACAAGACCCTGCACCTTGGCCGGCACGGTTGCCGATGGAGAAATTGGAGTTGGCTCAGGCTCAGGCTCAGGCTCAGGCGGTGGTGCAGTGCCGCGAGGTGTAGCAGAAACATGATCTGACCAAGCTCCTGCACCAAATGTGTTTACTGCATGTATTCTAAAGTCATACTTTACGTTGTCAAGGCCAGGTATTGTGACAGTCGTTGATTTGATAGGCTGTGGGCTGGCAAAATAGTTCCAAGTGGTCGTGCCAGACACTCGATATTCTACCGCATGATCAGTAATTGCCCCACCATTGCTGTCAGGAGCCCTCCATGTCAGTGTGACTTTAGCATCTCCTGGTGTTGATGCCCTAAGATTGGTCGGTTTTCCTGGTACTCCAACCGCAGCATCTGATAGAAGTGCAGGATCATAATGAGTCGTGTTTTCCCCTACTGAGTTTACTGCTCTAACTAAAAACCAGTATGTCGTGCCGTTGTTCAGGTTATCGACGGTGACAGTTGTCCTTGTGGAGATGTCATTTTCTTTGAATTGGGTACTTTCACGATAGGCATTATCTTTGATACCATAGTAAATGTTATAGTCAGTAATCCTACTAGCGCCGCTGTCTACTGGTGCCGTCCATGACAGTTTTACCTCGTTGTTGCCGGGGGTTAGTTTAAGGTCTCGTACTGGACCTGGGACCCCAACAGGTATATGATCACTTATGATGAAGGCACCAGCATCTACCGCATTTACCGCGGCCACCCTAAAGAAGTATGACGTGCCGTTATCTAATCCTGTAATCGTCGCCGTGGTGCGGGTGGGATTACCTGTGCGGATAACGTCATTCCAAATTAAGTTTGTATCTGTGGTATTATATTCTACAATATAATTCGTAATTGGGCTCCCACCGTTGTTTGATGGTGCAGACCATGTTAATGTGACCTGACTGTCGCCGGACTTGGTTTTTAGATTCGTTGGAATGCCAGGTACGGTTGGAGGTAATGATTCTGAGGTCAAGGGGGTTGCCGAGACCGCAGTTGAATAATCACCTGTACCTTCAGAGTTTCTTGCCGCCACCTGGAAATCGTATGAAATTCCGTTGGTGAGACGAGTCACCGTGGCTGTAGTATCTAAGGATGTACCATCGTTGAATGTTCTCCATTGGGTTGCGCTCGTAGCTTTGTACTGTACGATATAATCAGAAATGGGAATTGTTCCTGCCGGGGCATACCACTCTAGCCTCACCTTTGCATTACCTGCTGTAGCATCAAGGCCGGTAGGTGTACCAGGAGCAGAGGAAAGAACTACTGTAACACTTGCATAGTCCCCAGTGCCTATACTGTTTACAGCTGCAACCCTAAAGTCATAAGATGCTCCGTTGTCTAAGCCAGTCACAACCGCACGGGTTCCCGTTATGGTGATGTCCGAGGTGGGCACGTTAGCAAACGTCGTACCTGTTCTCTGCTGCACGACATAACTCGTGATTGCACGCCCACCGGTATCTGATGGTGCGGTCCAGTCCAAAGTAACTCTGCCATCACCTGCAGTGGCAGATAGACCGGTCGGGGCGCTTGGAGGGCCGAGCGGAGTGGTGGAAATAGACAGGGGAGACCAAGCACTTACTCCACGATAGTTATTTGCACCATTATGATCAGCATGGAGTAACTGGACATGGGTTCGAGCCGCCACCCTAAACTCATATGCCGTACCGTTGTCCAGACCAGTCACGACTGCCGAGGTGTCATCAGGTATATCATCTCCGGTAAATGGTAACCAGTAATGAGTACCCACACCTTCAGGCGTAACACTGTACTCTATAACATACTGAAAGATTGGGAACCCGCCATTTGATGCGGGTGCAGTCCATGAAAGTGTAACTTGGCCGTCTCCCGCAGTCGTAGTTATGGCACCCGGTGGCATGGAGAATGTGAAAGGACGTAACCAAGCCGAGTCTGACCACTCTCCCAATTCTGTACCATTATTCGCACGAACCCGTACTTCGTAACTCGTGCCGTTGCTCAGATTCGTGATAGTGGTAGTAGACCCAGTGACTGGTGGTTGTAGATTCCAAGGATGTAGTTCGCGAGTATTAGGAGGTATCAAAACTGAGTAACCCGCTTGTCTATACTGTATATGATAATCTCTGATTTGGGCCCCGCCATTATCTGAGGGTGCATCCCATGTTATCGTGGCCTGAGCATTGCCATTAACGATACCGGTGATTGTAGGCGATCCCGGTGCGGTTATGGTCTGGGCATGAGCATCAAAGACTTCGCCCCCCCCCGCGACAACAAACAATGTAGTCAAAGACAGAGCCAAGATGATAGGAAAAGTGTTAAAATTCAACACTAGACAATTAGGAGTTTGATTTATTAATGTTTTGGTATGGTGAGTTTGTTGCATAACTTGGCATATTTGAGCATGTCTTGATCTGGCAGTATAGACTAGACCATACCACGATACATCTACACTTCTATTACTTGTTGCCACTTGTTGTACTGAGCCATCCTCAGTTTAATTTCCTGTACC
>CAZIHR010000066.1:0-30281 GCA_964538885.1 uncultured Nitrosopumilaceae archaeon | reverse complement strand
AGACATGCAGACAAGCACGCCCTGGCCATTGTTGTAGTGGCCAACAAGATGGTAACCATAATGTGGCACATGCTACACACTAGACTGCCATATCAATCCAGTAATGAAAAACTGTACCAGAAGAAGCTCCGCACCATGAAGCGTACAGGTTAGGCCATTCGCGTCTACCTACACTTTTCATGTCCAGCGTTAGCTATAAATCTTGTTTGTGTATAACAGGCACGGATCGAAGGTAAAACACGACAGCATGCAATAAAAACGGCGGTGGGGTAACATAGGTGCATTTTTACTGAGTTATCCTATTCTGAGGCACATTTGGGTTAACTGCTGACCAGCGGTAAAAGTATACGTTCCCTTTGGAGTAATTGTCCAATTTTTATCTCTATACCCCTAGGCAGTATAAGAGCCAAGAGCAATATGAAGATACTAGGAAATTTGTTTACATATATTACTACATGGAAGAATCTAGAACTGGACCATCTCAAAGATATTGCAAAATACGTTTAGAGGATTTTAGACATGTCAACAATTATCAGAAACCCTACGCGGTTAGCCTTATTAGGAAACTAACTCTCACTCATACATGCCGGCAAAGGGTAGAGTAAGCTTGGCAATACAGATAATCTTCTGTTTAATTCCGTTGCTTGACATATATGCAGCATACAGAATAAAGAAGCTTAGATGGTATTTGCTCATAATGCTAACATTTGGCATAATAATGGGAGTGATTGATGTCACAGCCTTTCCAGCGATGCAAGAAGAGGCGTGGGACAAATTTCCGTTGAGCATACTATGGTTCCATTATGATTATGATGATCACGAATATGTACAGTTTTTGATAATTGCAGATGTGGCAGCATACGTATTGGCCATATTCCTGATACTGCGCTGGTCGCTGATATGGAACAAGCAGTTTGAGTGGCCTGATGGTAGATAATTATACTGCAAGAGATCATCGCAAAGACATACACATCACTTGAGATCATCCATACTTGTATAGATAAATAAACACAGTATCAGAGTTTGAGCTGCTCAGCACAACATATGATGAGATACAGGTAAAATTTGGTACTACTATAGTATCCCAAATTTGAACCGCGGCCTGATAGGCAGCAATACTATATTGCAACAACATGTTATAGATCTAAATACGTGTATTAGTATGAGAGGTAACAACTCCCCTGCAAGTCATCAAGTAAAAAATTTTTCACAGTCGCTTTAAATCAAAAAATCATAGATCTAGTTCACGCAAGTGCCCTATCTATCATGTTTTTGTATGATTCCTTTGATGCGGCACCCACCTGCTGGCTTATTACCTCGCCCTTGTTGAGTAGAATCATAGTAGGAATGCTAAAGACGTTGTATTGGTTTGCAAGGTCTTTTGCTTCATCCACGTTGACTTTGACAAACTTGATTTTGCCCTCATAGTCGCTTGCCAGCTCTTCCATTACAGGGCTGACCATCCTACAAGGACCACACCATTCTGCCCAAAAGTCTACAAATACTGGCATATCAGAATTGACAACATCAGTCTGCCAAGACTGTTCATTTGAAACCTGTGTTATACCCATTCTAGCAACTATCCATAAGACACACCTAAAAACGTTCACTAAAATTTCCCACAATATAATAAAAAAGGAAAAACAAAAACTAGTAGTATATACTTAAATGATGTTTTTTAGATCTCATATCTATGAGTTCGGAGCTTCGACTTAAAAAATTACGAGGATCTGGAGGATATGTCATGGCCAATGTAGATGACAATCAACAGGCAAAGGGAAATCTAGGTGGACCAGATCTGTTTCTAGCACCCATTGGAAGACTCGATGTGGAAAAAATTTCCAAACATTTTTGCAATACCTGTGAAAAAGAGTTTGAAGATAGTCCGAAAATACAATATGAGAATCCCAATGAAGAGGTTGCCGAAAATCTGATCTTGGCAGAAAAAGGACAGTATGTATGCAACGCATGCGATGGTGTCATAGCAGAATATAGAGAATTTAAAAAGCCTGATGAGGGAGCAGAAATAGGAAATGCAAAAGCTGAGATCCCTGCAACAACTGAGATTACACAGCAGATAGAACCGAAACCCATGACAAAGAGTACAATGCAGCAAAATGATGCAGCATCAGTAAACTCAATTGCGGGAATGACCATATTTGACGAAAATGCCAAGCAGGTGGGTGTTGCCAAGCAGGTGGGTGTTGATTCGAATCAGTCAGTGGTACTAATTATCACAAAAAATGACGGGACTGAGACTAGCATCCCATGGAATAATATTAAAAAGATTGGCGAAATAATTTTGCTTGGAAAGCAGGAACAAGAACAGCCACCAAAGCAACGTGGAATATGTAGTAGTTGTGGTTTTGCAAATAAAGAAGGCGCAAAGTTTTGTGAAGAATGTGGCAACAAGCTAACAACCTAAATTGATTTAACCGCGTACGGTAGGCGATATTATAGTTGGTAAATAAATCAAGTATGAATAAAATTCTCAAAGATATATTGATAGTAGTTGTCTGCATCGGCGCAATAATGATAACAATTAATTTAATGTTGGGTACAAGTAGTCCATTTTATGTTGTTGTCAGTGGCAGCATGATGCCAGTGATAAATGTACATGACATGATAATAGTTGAGGGAAACACAGCCATTGAAGAGGTGCAGATAGGTGACATCATAGTGTTTTTTCGCCCATCAGATCAAGACAGAGTTATAGTTCACAGGGTGGTATCGATAACTAATGACGAACCACGAACATTAAGAGCCAAGGGCGACGCAAACTCTGCATCAATTCCAGGAACTGACTATCCAATCACAAGCGAAGAGTATCTTGGCAAAGTAGTATATGTTGTGCCACAGATGGGATTTATCACTCAAATCCTAAAGCCTCCAACCAACTACATCATAATTATAATTATAATCGCAATAATGGTAATAAATCATATACGTAAAAAAAGAAAAGACAGGCATGATGTGAATTCTACTATATATACATCAGACGAGCTAGTTGTAGACACTAAGGAAAGTGAGCAAGAATATTCAGATGAGACTACAAAATATACATCAGACGAGCTAGTTGTAGACACTAAGGAAAGTGAGCAAGAATATTCAGATGAGACTACAAAGCGGCCTGAAGACAAATAATGATATTACTAGAGAACAGAGTCTCCCGTCTTAAATACGCGCTTGAAGTATTCTGAGGACTCTGCTGGCTCGTCCATATCGCTGTATATACCAGCAAGATTCTTTGCCAGATTCTTTTTGTAGCCAATCTGCATCTGCCTTTGTATCTGTATTCTCTGAGCTTGCGGAGAACCAGCACCGTGCATTGACTCTGTGAGATAGCCCACAGCATTTCGGCCCATAGTCATGTTTTCAATCAGCCTCAGAATCCTCATCCGGTTTTCAACATCGGTCCCCTTTCGTCCTGCCAAATATTTCTTGAGTAGAGGTCCCGTCTCAGGATTTCTAAAGTCTTTCTCAGAAGGAAGTGTCACTACCAATCCCCCAGCAATATCTTGTGCAAGTCTACTGATCTCATATGGGAATCGTGTCACGTTGTGCTTGCATACTTGAGCAAGCATATCGTCATTCAGATAAACACCCGACTTTAGCTGATGACCCTGATAGGAAGATGCAATACCAGCAGCAAAGATGGTCTCATTAAGATGAGTCATCTCAATTATCTTATCTTTGATGTGGGAGACTTTGGGCACTCCATTATAGTCTGCAATGGTGGCAGCTGCTCCAATCAGAACATCACCCAATCCCGTCTTGCACACATAACTGCGCCTATGATAACACGTAAAGCGTTCGATAAGCATTGATGCAAACTGGTATTCACCATACATGAAGACTTTGTCCCATGGAACAAAGACACGATCCAAAATGATCAGTGCCTCCTGTCCCCCAAATTTGGCGTTGCCCGAGTCAATGTCACCTTCCTCCATGCTTCTGGTGTCACACGACTGTCTACCATAGATGTAAGTTACTCCCTGCGAATCTGCAGGTATTGCTCCCACAACCGCCCAGTCCTTGTCATTTTCAGTAAGACGAATCGTTGGCATCAATATAATCCAGTGAGAGTTGATGCAACCTGTCTGATGTGCCTTTGCGCCCGAGACATATATTCCATTTTCATCTTTGTCCACAACTCTCGTAAACAGATCAGGATCGTCCTGTTCTGATGGCCCTTTGCTCCTGTCTCCCTTGGGATCCGTCATTGCACCTCCAATTACGAGATTTTCCCTTTGAATCATCTTGACAAACTCCAAAAACCGCTTGTGGTATTCGGTACCATGTTTTTCATCAATCTCAAATGTGACAGAGTGAAGTGCATTCAGTGCATCCATTCCGACACATCTCTGAAAACATGTGCCAGTATTCTGCCCCAGCTTCCTTTGCATTTTATTCTGCAAGACAAGATCTTCGGCGCTTTCTGCAATGTGTAAAAATCTGTTTACTTTCAGTCCAGAGATGGGTGAATCCGCTGATGCCAGTTTCTCTTCTCTTACTGCAAGATCATACGTTTCTGCCACGGCATTGATTGACGGTCGGATCATTGGGTGATCTACTGGTTCTGAAACGAGTTCGCCAAATAGGTATACCTTGAGATCGCGGCCACGTAGACTCTGAATATAGTCATCTCCAGTACGTATGGTCTTGAGGACGTTTGCCATATACAAGATTCACTGAATGGTTGTATAAATATTCTAGATAAAGGGATGAAGCCAGCTTATACCTACACTCATTGAATGTGGGAAATTTGATGCTAGATTGACCACCTTGAGTATTCTGCACCATGTAGATACATTGAATATGTGATTAGTATCTTGGCCATCTAGATATTTTGAAAAATTATTTTTGAGTGTCAGTTGAATACAAAATGAATAGCCGATCAAAGTCCTATACGCACATCAAGAACCCTACATCCCTTTCCTTTTTCCATAATTAATATAGGATTCATGTCAAGTTCTTTGATCACCTCAAAGTCAGACACGAGCTGAGATATGCGCTGGATGCATTCGGACAGCTTGGCAACATCAGACGGTTTCTCCCCACGTACCCCCTGAAGCATTCTGCGCGTTTTGATGGATGTTATCATGTCGTCTGCTTCTCTGCGTGTGACTGGAGCCAGTTTGAATGTGACATCTTTGAGTACCTCGACGTAAATGCCGCCCATACCCAACATAATTACCGGACCAAATCCGGGCTCCATCTTGGATCCTATTATCATCTCCTTGCCGCCATGTATCATCTCAACTATCAGAACGCCTTTGATCTCCGCCTTGCTGTCGTATTTTTTGGCATTTGATATTATTGATCGAAATGTAGATCTAATTTCAGCATCTGTAGTCAGATTAACCTTGACGCCGCCGGCATCAGACTTGTGAATGATTTGAGGAGATGTAATCTTCATCACTACTGGGTATCCTATCTTTTTTGCTATATTCACTGCATCTGCCTCAGTTTGTGCAAGCGCGCTTCTTGGTAGGGGCAGTCCATACGCCTTTAGAATCTCCTGGCCCTCCTCCTCAAGCAGGTTTTGGCGTTTCTCGCGTTTTGCCCTATCAAATATTTTCTTTGCCTTTGCTTTGTTGACCTTAAATTTGATGACCTGCCCCTCTGGAGATGATACCCAAGCTGAGAATTTCAGCATTGCCGCAAGTGTCCGTATGGCACCCTCAGCATATGTATAATATGGCACATTACCAGCAGCCAAGATCTCCCGGTTTTTGATACCTTCATCCAAGCCCATCAAGCTTGCAAGCATTGTTTTTTTGTGTTTTTTGGACATTGCAACAATTACCTCAGCAAGCTTGTCATAATCTAGAGTCCCAGATGGCGTACACATAGAGATTACGGATCCCGTATTAGGATGTTTGAGAACGAGATCCAACACGTCGTGGAACCTGTTAAAGTCGGCATCACCCACAATATCTACGGGATTTCTGGAGCTTCCCCATGGAGGAATTACAGCATCAATCTTGGGCCTGATGCTGTCAATTTTGGCCATCGTGATTCCTAGTTTGGAGCACGCATCAGTGGAAATTATAGCAGGACCGCCAGCATTTGAAACTATAACCAAATCACCCTTGACAGGAAGTGGCTGTTTGGAGAATGCAGTTGCATAGTCAAATAGCTCCTCCATAGTATCGACCCGTATGGCACCTGATTGTTTTAGTAGGGCATCATAAGTCTCATCTGCGCCCACAAGTGCCCCAGTATGAGACATTGCGGCTTTTGCACCTTCTGGACTACGACCAGACTTTAGCACAATAACCGGTTTTTTTAGCTTTCTTGTAATGTGCTTGCAGACATTCAGAAATTCTTGTCCATCACCCATGTCTTCAAGATACATTACAATAACTCGGGTCTGCTGGTGCTTTGCAAGCATCTTGAGTACATCAACCTCGTTCATTACGGCTTTGTTTCCCATGCTGATCACTGCTGAAAATCCGATACCTTGTGCGCTTGCATCTTCAACAAGTGCCGCACATATAGCACCACTCTGCGAGACCAATGCAATCTTACCAGACTTTGGTGTGATCTTGAGGAATGTGGAGTTCATCATGGTCTTGGGATCTAGGTTCATCACCCCAAGACAGTTGGGTCCAATTACTTGAATTTTGTATTTTTTGGCAATATCTTTGAGTTCCTGCTCCATCCTTGCGCCCTGCTCATCAACCTCCTTAAAGCCAGCAGTTATGATGACGGCCCCTTTCACCTTCTTCTTTCCGCATTCCTCCAGTACTGCGGCAACCAACGTATTTTTAATCACAATCACTGCAAGGTCTATCCGCCTGGGAACATCCAAGACACTCTTGTACGCCTTTTTGGAGAATACCGTATCTCTGGAGGGACTGATCGGGTATACAGTACCCTTGAAACCCTTCATAATGTTGGATGTGATAGTAGCTCCCACGCTACCTAGCTTATCAGATGCACCAATGACTGCAATTGAGGCTGGAGAAAGAAAGACAGACTCTGCCATGATACAAGCTGGATCTGAGTGTTTTGTATAATAAGCTATTCATGGAATTTTCAATCTAGCTCCCAAGCATCTTTCCTGCAATGTTTTCTTGTCTTGGGATCCACTTGATGGTAAGCTCTGAAAAGCCTGCCATTAGTTTCCAAGCTTGCTGTGCAAGCTTTCGTAACTCGTCATTATTTATGGCAAATTCATGGTTTAGCTGGCATACTGTATTCTTTGAATCGCTCAGTATAGTAATATGATAATTACTGCCTGTAAATTTTTCCAATGCAGATATGATTGCTAGGTACTCGGCCTGATTGTTTGTTATTGTGTGGCCGCTTTCATAAAACGAGTCACCAGTTTCCTTGACAAAGTATCCATATCCCCCGTCAGGGCCACCAGATCCGTCAACATAGACACAAAGTTCCATACCTGTATGGCCTCACACCAGAGTTGTTTATTTATGTAATTCCGATATAAGATAGCCCCAATGTGTAAATGCTTTTCAATGATACGAGCGTTACAAAATATCATATTGAACTATTGTCTGAAAAAAATCTGATTGTGTGAATGCGGCCTGTCTGATACGACATATTCAAATGCTTCATGCACCAATCTGAAAATATCTAGGCAGACAAAAATATTCCGTTTCTGTCTTATATTAATTTGATATATGAAACACACAGCTACAAACCAAATCTAGTCGAGGGTGATTTTCAGAAATATTACAAGTCCTACAAGCTCTGCAATGCCCACAGACAACATGTATGGGAATATGTCATGTGAAAAGATCTCATCCATGGAAAAGTATGCAAGAGCTCCTATTACATTGTGGAGAAACAGCATGCCGGAGACCACTATCAAACCTAGTGGTAGCTGTGCTCGTGTCTTTCCGTACATTCTCCCAAAGATGCTGACAAGTACTCCAAGTATGCACATATTGACAATGGAGACAACAGAAAGTATCAGTGATGTGGGCTCCATTTAGTCACAAACACCTTCTGAGTGTTTATTTACTTTTGTCCAATTTTGCCATGATCTCCTCAAGTGAATCCAAGTGAACTTCCAAATATGTAGAGATAAAGTAAGTCACGCCATATTTTTCTCCAGCTTTTGCAACCATGTTGTTTTTTTCAAGAACCCGGATATGATGCTGTATTGCCTTGTAGTCTAGATTCAGCTCATTTGCCAACTGGTTGGTGTTAAGTGGCATTTCCTTTAATTTGGAGATAATTTTCAGTCGATTTAATCCTCCGCGTGAACCTGCAAAGACAAACCACAATAGCCGTTTTGCGTCGGGATCATTGGCCATGTGTATGGTTTTCCATGACAACACCACTAAAAGGTATTATGCGTTTGATCTTGACAGCTTACCGGCAGATCATTTGTAGTTTGATGGAGTGGCTTTGCGCCCCAATATATTAGAGAAATTTAATGGTCAACTGATTTTCTGCAAATTGTGAGTTGTACGGGAAGCAAATTTGAAAGTATAAAAAACATAGATGCGTACCAGCTTTGGAAATGATGTTAAGTTATGATGCCCCACTATACAGACCTCCTTCAGAGGCGCGTTCGTTGATATTTCAGGTGACGTTGGGATGCTCTTTTAACGAATGCTCATTTTGTGATATGTATAGATCAAAAGAATATTCTGAGCGGTCATGGGAGGAAGTAAGAAAGGAGATCGACCTCATGGCAGCCAACTTGCCTGATACAAGAAGAATATTCTTGGCAGACGGTGACGCACTGAATCTAGATGCAACATATCTAGAAAGTATACTAGTATACATCAAAGAGAAATTTTCCAAACTAGAACGAATCTCGTGTTATGCAATGCCCATGAACATACTGAAAAAGTCCCCCGACGAGCTAAAGAGACTAAATGATGCAGGACTAGACATGTTCTACTTGGGAATAGAAACTGGATCAGATATTATCTTGAAGAAAGTCACAAAGGGGGCCACCGCCAAGACCATAATAAAGTCAGTAAAAAAGGCAAAAGAAGCAGGATATATCATGTCATGTATGATTATTTTGGGGCTTGGTGGTAAGACATATTCAGAAGATCACATCAGCGGTACAGCCAAAGTAATCAATGCATGCGCGCCTCACTATGTGGGTGCACTGACACTATATCTTGAAAACGGCATAAAAGAGGAATTTCTAACTAAATTTAAAGAACCATTTCATATAATAAGTGACGACGAGTCACTAGATGAACTATACAATCTAATTAAACAGATTGATGTAGATAATGAAATAATATTCAGAGCAAATCACGGCTCAAATGCCTACACAATCAAAGGCACGTTTCCGCAGGACAAACAAGAGATGCTTACAAAGATAGAATGGATGAGGGAGCATCCCGAGATTATGCGCCCACAAGGACTACGTGGGTTTTAGCCGTATCGCTTATTTATTGCCAGAAACAAATATGCATGTATATTCTCAAATATACTTGCATGGAAAAAGCGAGGTCTAAATGAGTACTATGTTGCTTGTCACATTACAGTGAATCCATACTCGACATGCTGAACCAATCTTCTTACTCAGGCAGACATGGCAAGACCCATACAACAAACCATCATAGTAGGAAATATGGTTCATCAAAAGAAATCAAATTTTCCGTTCGGTTTTGTCCTATATATGATATCGGGCCTTTTAAGGAATATTCCTGACTCCATGACGCCTGGAATCTGCTTGATTGCTCGTGTTAATGTACTTGGTTTTTCTATTGTGCCAAAGTCACAGTCAAGAATCATGTTCCCGTTTTCTGTAAATAACGGATAGCCCCGATCCAGCAGACGCAGTTCTGGCTTTCCTCCCAGACGTGTTATCGAGTGTCCCACTACCTTGCGTGCTTGGGGGTGAATTTCTACTGGCACTGCCATGGTGAAGTTTTTTACAAACTTGGTCATGTCAGCTATGACCACCACCTTTTTGGCGAGATTAAACAATATATTTTCTAGTAATAGTGCCCCACCTCCTCCCTTGATGACATATCTTTTCGAATCAATTTGGTCTGCACCATCAAACACGACATCAATATGGCTTACTTGGTCTGCTCCGACCAAATGAAGCCCCTCCTCTTCTGCAACAAGCTTGATCTGCATCGATGTTGGGATTCCGTGGATTTTGTAGTTTTTTTCCTTGACAAGCCGTGCCAGTGATCTTACCAATGCACTTGCGGCCCTACCGCTACCTAGTCCAACTATACTGCCATCTCTTACAAGCCCCAACACATCAGAATGCAATGCTTCAATAGCATTAATGTGGGACACAACTATTCTACCTCTGTCTGATCAATCTTAGACATGACTTTCTGTATGTCGCCCTTAATCTTGGCAAGCTCGTCTAAATCAGCGTCAAGATCATCATCTAGTGTAGTATCAGATTTTTGGGTTTCTGCATCAGGGAGCAGCTTGTTCGTATCTGATGTAGTAACGTTTGTAGAAATTGATTCCTTGGAGGACTGACTAGTAGGGTCAGCACTAGGCAGTACTTCATCTGTGACAGATGTTGATGTATCTACAGGGGGGGCAATCGCTACATCCTTTGTCAGTCGTGATGAGGGTGACTCTGTGGTTTTTGTAATTGCAGGTTTTAGAGCAATATGCTTTTCCTGTTCAGGTACATCAGATATGGTATTTTGGTTCATCTTAGGAGTCACTGGTTTCATAACAGTAGGCTTTTCTTGTAGTTGAAACCTTGGCTTCTTTAAAGAATGTGCTGTCAACGTAGTCAACTCAAATGACTGACGCGATGCTTCAGTATCGTCCGTTGTACGAATCGGCTTTTCAAAGTCAAACTTGTGCTCGGGGGCAATTTTTCTGGTCTCTGGTACTGCCGCAGACTTTTTGATGTTCTTTGTTCTTTGTGTGTCCCCGGCAACTGCTATCCGTGAGGAGAGCTCGTACAGTCGATCATCTAATCTTGACAGCTTTTGATCCATCAAAGTAATTAATCCGTCACCCACAGGTCCTAGATCTGGATGCCTGCTTGCTTGTTCAAGTTTTTCTAATTTAGCTAAAATCATTCCTAGTTGATGCTGATACTGGGAAAGCAACTTGCTGCGATAGATCTTTGGATACTCGTCGGTCTGGTACAGCTGTGTAATGGTCTTTGTTAGTATGTCCTTTTCAATTTTCAACGAGTCGATCTGCTTTCTAATGTGGGAACTAGCACCAAGACTGAGAAGCTGTTGTCTACCTCTTGGTATTTTTTTCACTACAGCAGCTGTAGCAACACCTGCCAATGAGCTGAGAAGAAGGGCAATTTCTTGCATCTACGTATACCATTTGATCCACGAGTATTTTCTTCGTTTTGCATCTGGAAAGCCGCAACTAGCACATCGGTGATGCCTCTTGTGGAGTGAGTTGTTGCCACATCTACGACATCTTATGTGAACTTTTTTCTTTGTAAATCCACCCATCGATGTGGTGCCTTTGGTCATCTCATACCACCTAGTTTTGTGCCGGTGGAGGAGAGATCATGACTACATTATCTCCTCGTACCACAATGGTCCCCAGATCCTTAGAATCGCCTTCAGAAGGGATCTCTTCTGAAGAATCGAGTAGCAGATTCATATGCTGATCAAAACCAAGCAAATTGCCGCGAATTGTCTTGTTTCCCTTGAGCTTTATCAATACAATTTGGTTGATGCTCTCATCAAGTACCTTTACTGCCATATCAACTGACATCTATATCACTTATTGTCTTTGATAATAGGGGATTATATTAAAATTTCATTGGTGAAACTATACGCCATTACCTGTAAGGCAAGTTTGACACTTTTTTTGCATGTTTTCAACAATCTGGGAGAGTAAATCTAGTCCATGTTTCTTTGTAGCCTTGGTGGGATCGCCCCATACACCATTCCCGGTAGCTTTTGGGAATGATTTTGACGCAAGTCGGCCCAATGTCTCTATCTGTTTTTTGTTCATTCCTTCTGTAACCAATCCCTTTTGCGCAAGTTTCATCCTTACGTTTTTTGAGATGGCAAGCATGAGAGAGGTCTCTACAAGCCCTGCATGATCAAACTTTTCTTGCAAAAAATGCCAATACGAAAATACATGTATGCGTGGCATCTCTCTTGTAGTTGCCTTTAGCTTGACATCTAGGTCTCTTATGGCATCACAGTTCCCATGATGGCCATTAATTATAAAGACGGTTCCTATGTCATTTTTCATCAATGAGGCACACAGGTCTACCAGTGTTGTACGTAGTGTCGATTTCCTCACGCTCAGTTGAAAAAATGGTGCATGCTCAAAAGATACACCATAGTTGATGGTTGGCAGGACCCATAACCCCATCGCCTCTGCAAGTAATTTAGACACCGCGGAAACTATATCTGAATCAGTAGAAATAGGCAGATGAGGTCCGTGCTGTTCAATGGAGCCCACCGGAATCACGGCAGCCGGTTTCATTTCTGCTATAATACCTCGCAGTACGGGATCCAATTGTGTTTTAATAAGTGGCAACTAGGGTTCACCCAGATCGAATGTGCACCTTTCTCCAACGTA
Organism: uncultured Nitrosopumilaceae archaeon; assembly: GCA_964538885.1. Taxonomy (GTDB): domain Archaea; phylum Thermoproteota; class Nitrososphaeria; order Nitrososphaerales; family Nitrosopumilaceae; genus JAPOPJ01. The sequence continues at coordinate 17,783 of CAZIHR010000066.1, read as the reverse complement.
CGTCAAGCTTATTTTCCAGATGCATCTTAGTGGCCTTGAGGAGTGTGTCGGCTTCCAACTTTTGTCCTCTAGTCCTTATCTTGTCTAGAGTGTAGTTGGGATCTACCTTGAACGAGTCCTGTAGAATTATCGGTCCCTGATCCAGATTCTCAGTTACATAGTGGGATGTGACACCGACAATTTTTGTCCCTCTTTCATATGCCTGCGCATATGCAAGTGCACCAGGAAAGGCAGGAAGCAGTGACGGGTGTATGTTGATAATTCTATAAGGGTATCGCCAAACAAAGTTCGGGCTGAGTATCCTCATATATCGTGCAAGAACAATCAGGTCAATCCTGTATTTGTTGCAAATTTGGATGAGCTCGTCTTCTGCATCTTCTTGGTCTCTCTTGTCCACCATTACAAATGGCACCCCCGCCTTCTTTGCAATAGGCTCTAGAGTCTTTTCGGTTCCAATCACAACTGAGATGTGACCCTTCAGCGTCTTCTTTTTTGATGCGTCAAGTATTGCCTTCAGACATCCCGGTTCTCGGGTCACAAATATTGCGATGTTTTTCTGTGAGTTGGTCTCGTGGTTGGTACTCACATCCATCTCCATCTTTGCTGCTAGATTTTGAATTTGCGAATCAAGTTTTTCCATGTCGCGTTTTTGTGTAAATGATACTTCAAGATACATTCCAAACAGACCCTTAATTACATTCTGGTTTATCTTTTCAATGTTTCCGTGTTTTTCAAATACAAAATTTGTAAAGGCGGCCACAATACCTTCCCGGTCCTTTCCCACCACTGTAATACCGACAGTTTTTTTTTTCATGGCCAATTTAACTCGGGCTTTTCTCAATATTAATCATTTACAGAAACGATTGCATACACGTTGAGCACAGAGCCGAACTTTGACTATCATAATGACCTGTATCTTAGAAAATTAGAGCAAGATGCCAAGATAGATATTCAAAAAAAATAACAATAAAACATAGACGCAACTAACAAAGAGCCTGAACTCTATAATGATGAATAAAAGCATTCATCATACAGTGAAAACTTGGACAACGCACCCTAGAAAAAGATGCCCCACAAGACAGTGCCTCACTGACAAGTTGTATTGTACCCTTCCAAAAAACCTACAAGTGACCAATATATGGAAATTCAAGGCGAAGCGTCTATTTATGAATCACAATCCACACAATGTGACCGAACGTGAGATTAAGAGAACACAAGATCACAAAGCCTGTTAGTGAATACCTTGACTCTGAGGGATTCACGCAGTTGTACCCTCCACAATCTGACTGCATACGTGAGGGATTACTTGAAGGTACAAGCCTGCTTGTCTCTGCCCCCACCGCAAGTGGCAAGACTCTGATAGCTATCATGGCCATGATCAGCTATCTGTCAAAAAATAGTGGCAAGATCATATACCTAAGTCCCCTGCGCGCCCTAGCAGCTGAAAAGCTGACAGAGTTCAAAAAATTGGAGAAGATGAATTTTGGAAGAAAGATCCAAGTAGCAATGTCCACTGGAGATTTTGATAACTCTGGAAAAAACTTGGCAAACAGTAACGTGTTGATTCTGACCAATGAAAAAATGGATTCAATAATTCGACACGGAGTAGATTGGATCGACGATATAGGACTTGTTATAGCAGACGAGATTCATCTCATAGGAGACGATTCCCGCGGTGCCACACTTGAGATGGTACTGACACGACTGAAACTATTGGATGCAGGGCCTCAGATTGTGGGCCTCAGTGCCACAATTACAAACGCAAGAGACATTGCAGACTGGCTTGGGTGTAAGTTGATCAAGAGTGACTGGAGACCAGTTCCACTATCAGAGGGCGTAAGCGATACAGGTACCGTAATGATGGATGATGGAACCACATTCAAATTTAAGAGCAGTATACGCGGGTCGGCAGTTGATTTGGGCGTGCAGTCCGTAATTGATGGAGGCCAGTCCCTCATATTTGCAGAGACGAGGGCCCGTTCTAAAGCACTAGCAACCAAAGCAGCAGATGTAGTCGTAAAGCACTTGCAAAGAAATGACATTACAGAACTAGAAAAAATCTCAAAAAAAATCCTGGTCGATAATGAACAGACCAGTCTTGTAAAGACACTTGCATTTCTTATAAACAAGGGAGTTGCATTTCACCACGCAGGACTTAACCAGAATTGCAGACAGGCAATTGAGACTGAATTTAGAAGAGGCGCCATCAAACTATTGACATCCACACCCACACTTGCAGCAGGGGTGAATTTGCCTGCGCGGCGAGTCATCATCTCTAGTGTCAAGAGATATGATCCAAAGCTTGGCATAAACAAACCTATCAGCATACTTGAATACAAGCAACTATGTGGGCGAGCTGGACGGCCGCAATTTGACGACCGCGGCGAGGCAATAACTGTGGGGAATGAAAGTGCCGAAGATATTACAGACGTATATATCAATGGAGAACCAGAGTCGATCGAATCCAAGATAACTGATGAGATCTCACTACGAACTCATGTGTTGAGTGTCATTGTCACTAGGCCCGACATAAAGACGAAGGACATACAGGGATTTTTCCTACATACGTTGGGCGGAATGCAATCCACCAAATCTTCCATAAAGTTTGCAATAGACATGTCACTACAATTTTTGGCCAGAAAAGATATGATAGTGATAAAAGACGAGCGCCATACAGCAACTAAATTGGGTCAAAAGACATCAATGCTCTATATAGATCCGCGCACCGCGGCTGATTTTAGGCATGCCATAGAGCACACCTCCAAGAAACGTAGGCACACATTTGGATTTCTGCATCTTATCTCAACCTGTGAAGAATTTTTCCCCAGATTTTCTCTAAGAAACAAGGACTATAATATTGCCAATCTGGTGATCGAGAACAAAGCTGCCGAGATGCTAGAACCCGTTTTAGAACATGGCTGCTCAAGAAGTCTACTCGCACTAGAATCGTGGATTAACGAATACTCAGAATTGTACCTGTCAGATACACTGGGGATCGAATCAGGAGACATGCACAGGATGGTCGAGTCCGGAGAAAGGCTTGCCTACTGCCTGCGGGAGATTGCAAGGGTTATCAAGAGGGAAGATCTGCTTGAGGAGCTTGGCCAGCTCAGACTACGCATCATATATGGTATACGGGAAGAGCTGCTTGATCTGGTACGGATAAAAGGCATAGGCCGCATCAGAGCCAGAATCCTATATAATAATGGGATAAAAAATCGCAGTGATTTGGCAGAAATTCCCGTGGAACGATTATCCCGAATAGACAAAATTGGCATTGTACTTGCAAACAACATAAAGGCAGAGCTGCGCAAGAATGAACGTTGAATGAACTAATTATGTGGGGGATCGCCTCCTGTGTAATTGCATTCCTTACAGTCTACTTTACCACACCCATACTAATCAGGCATCTCACCAAAAGAAATCACGTCATGAGGGATGTCAACAAGAAAGAGAGGGTGATGGTAGCTCGTCCTGGCGGCCCGTCCATAATTTTGGGGGTGGTGGCTTCTGAAGCCGTCCTGTATGTATTTTTTCAGTCAACAGAGATATTGGCAGTCATCATCACCAGTACGCTTGCATTTCTGATCGGCTATATAGATGACAAAAAAGTAATGGGAAAATGGTTCAAGCCGGGTGCACTTGCAGTTGCAGCTATACCGATTCTATTGCTTGGCGCATATGACGCGGAGCTTGCGTTCCCACCATTTGGCATCATGCAGATACCAGTATTATATGCAGGAGTAGTAATATTTATGATACTGGTCATGGGAAATACAGTCAACTCCATTGATGTGTTAAACGGAGCAGCAAGTGGCTTTATGGCCATCGCCGGTTTGTCTCTGAGTGCATCCTTGTTCATACTGCAAAACTATGAGATTGCATTGGTGAGCCTGCCGTTGGGAATTGTTGCGCTGGCATTTTACAAGTATCACCGCATGCCAAGTAGAATATTCCCGGGCGACTCTGGAGCACTCGCATTAGGTGCAATGTATGGTACTGTAGCAATAGTAGGTCATGTAGAAGTCATTGCTGCAGTGGCATTGCTCCCTGCAATACTGAATTCATTTTTGTTCCTCTCAAGCGTCAAGAGAATAGTGGAGCACAGAGAAATTAGTACCAAACCTGTCGAACATACAAAAGACATGAAACTCAAAGCTACCAGAGATGCAGATGCCCCGGTAACTCTTGTAAGATTGATAGTTGCAGGCAAACCAATGTCTGAAAGACAAATTGTACATGTCATATTCAAGATGGCTGCATTTTCAGGATTCTTGGCAGTTGCCACAGCACTCTTAATGGTGATATATGGATGATCCGAATCTTTGCATTTCTGCTTGCAATGTGGCTTTTTATACTTCTGGGCGGCGGTATAGCAATAATTGCCTTGGAATCATTTTCTGCTTCTGAGTATGGTCAGCTTGGTTCGATCCCAACAACTATTACCAAAGCTGCAATTGTCATATCTCTTGTAGTAATATGGGTGCTGATTTTGGCCAAAGTAAAGAACTGGATCTTTCACAGGGAGATCAAGTCCTAGCTCTGTAGCCATCTCTTCTTTCTTTGTTCGTACTCTTGTCGCGTGTATCTGACTGTTGCTGGAACTCCCATCACAAATACGTCATCTGGAACGTCTCTTGTGACCACCGCCCCCATAGCAACGATACTATTTCTCCCAACTGTCACACCTGCCTTTATCACTACACCACCTCCAATTATCGCGTTGTCCATGATTGTTATGCCGACAAGGCGATCACATATAGGATATGGGTCATTAGTCAGGACGGCGGCAGGGCCAATGAATACATTGTTTCCTATTCGGGATAATGGTGGGATGTATGCATGGCCCTCTATTCTCGTATTGTTTCCTATTTTGACGTTATAATCAACATGTGCAAGTGATCCTATGGTGACGTTGTCACCTATCTCTGTATTATCACCTACATAGGTATAGTGCCAAATCTGCGTATTCTTTCCAATGCTTGCCTTCGTTGAAACAAAATTGTCCACCAACAGAATCACAGATGCCATGGATTTGCCCCCACAGTAATCTTTTCTGGAAGGACATTCTTGTTTCGTTTTAGAAATTCCATATCTAATTTTTTATCACGTAGCTCATCAGGGAGCATTATTGGAATATCATCCAATATAGGATAAAATCTTGAGCATTTGGCACAAAACAAGGCACCCTCGTATATGATATCGTGCTTCTCATTAATTCCAAAAAGCTCCAGCGGATAGCTCTTGTCAATTGGGCACGCCAAAATATCAATCATGGATCTGTTCATTTTAATTCTAGATATATTGGAACTCCTCTCTTGCTAGATAAAAGTGCCGCTTCTGCAATTCGTGTGACGTTTACTGCTTGTCGTGGCATCACCACCAGATTGCCATCACCATTTGCTGCATCCAGAAAGCTTGCAAGCTCCAGATGGAGTGGCTCCCGCGTCATGCCTTTTGATATTTCAGATACATCCTTTCCGTTGACCGTTACTTTCTGTGACAGGAAATCTGCTACAATTACAGCATTGGTACAAACAGCGCGAAATGTCCTTACTTTGTTTGGTGCAATCCAGTTAGCAGATATTACCGCAGTCTTTGCACCACTATATCCAAGTACAATGCTTGCAAAATTCTCATGTTCGGAATCGATATTGCCAGATCTGGCAAAGACTATAACTGGCATCTCATCAAATAGCCAGTTAGCAGTATCTATATCATGTACTGTCGTATCGTGGATTATTCCCACATCTTTGATGTGCGGAGACATTTTGTTTTCTCTGTGAAACTCGAGCATGATCAGGTCGCCGTATCTTTTTTCACTTAGATAAGATTTGACAAGGCTGACGGCGGGGTTGAATCTCTCTATATACCCGCAGGTCAGAACCACTCCGTTCTTCTCGGCAAGATCTGCAAGCTCTTCTCCCTCATTTGACTTGCAGGTAATTGGTTTTTCTACAAAGACGTGTTTTTTTGCTTTGATGAATCGGGTTGCCATGGTATAATGTGTTATAGTTGGGGTGGCAATGATTGCTGCATCAAACTTTTCTGATGCAAAAAGTTCCTCGACTGACAAATAGTGATTTACCAAATAACGAGTGCCAAACTCCCTGCCTTTGTCCCCATCCTCATCACATACAGCACACAAGACTCCCAGCTCGGACAGGACACGTGCATGGTTCTTGCCCCAGCCACCCATTCCAACTAGTACCACTCTCATCTAGTACACCGCTGTTAACCAGTGGGGGTAGTCATTATTCCTGCCCATTACCACGTCACGGTACCACGACATCACTTTGCTTGTAAGAGCTCCGGGCTGGCCGTTGCCTACTATTTTTTTGTTGATTGAGATTATGGGTGTAATTTCTGCTGCCGTGCCTGTAAGAAATATCTCGTCTGCAAGTGCCAGCTCGCTACGTGGAATCTTTCGCTCTACAATGCTGATATCGCGGTCCTTGGCAATCTTGATTACAGTATCGCGTGTAATGCCTTCAAGCGCGGATGATGAGAGTGGAGGAGTCACAAGCTGTCCATCTCTTACTATGAATATGTTTTCGCCGGGGGCCTCACTTAGATTGCCGCTATGATCAAGTAGAATTGCTTCATCATAGCCGCCATTCTTTGCCTCTTGTGTAGCCACGATAGAATTCAGATAGTTTCCCCCCATCTTTGCTTGGGGCGGGGTGGACATGTCTGAAAATTTTCTCCACGAGACCACGCCTGCACTGATTCCGTTTTTGTCAAACAGATCCCCAAATGGAAACACAAGCAAGCATACATGTGTAGGTGCCTTGGGTGTCACATGTAGGTTGATTCCATAGTTGCCTATGAAATAAAATGGTCTTATGTAGCATGATTTGTTTATCTTATTCTTCTTGCACAATCCAATTATTGCATCACCAATTTGCTTGTCAGAAAAATTCAACGATATATCATAGAATTGCCCAGATCTCCTGAACCGCTTCAGGTGATCATCTAGTCTGAATACAAGTAGGTTGTTTTTGTTCCAGTATGCCCTGATGCCCTCAAATATAGATGTGCCATAGTGTAATGCATGCGTAGTGATCGGAACGTGAGCTTTTTCAAGTGGAATGTACTTGCCATCAAACCACACATATTTAGATAGGCGTAATTTCACAACAAAAAAATTACGTGTTCATTATTAATCTATTTGGCATCCGAAAATTACAGAATAAAATCAGATTCATGTATTTTTTAATCATGTGTATAGGAATATTTTAGATAGTATGTGCTACAAAAAATGAAACGTGTCTCCAATGTTAGAACTAGCAGTGTGCTAGGACCATCCCACCCTTGGAAACTTCATACCAACCACTCGGATGGTATCATCCTTGCCACCTGCAAATTTGTTGACCGTCTCCCACTCTTCCTCAATCACGGTACCTATACTTTTTGGAACGTACGTCTTCCAGTCAGATTTTTTTCCTAGTGCCGCGTCATACATCTTTTCTTTGACAGATGCTGCAGAAAGGGGTTTTCTTTTTCCCACTCTTGGTTTCAATCTGTAGATCTTTAGCATATATCCCTCAGTTCTGTCACCAGTGTATGAAAAAAAATCGTCACCTACTCCACTTAGTATCTTTCTACGTAATTCCCATGACTTTGGTGCCAAAAGTGGAGGCATGTATTTTTTGAACGGGGCAAAAAATGCATAGTCGTCTGTAATTGTTATGGTATCTGCAAAAACCGATTCAAGCATGCGTTTTCGTGTCTCAAAACTGAATGGGAAGCTTCTGCTGTTAATCTCCCCATGTATGGATCTAAATACCACAGGCATGACTTTGACGGTATCGGCCATGCCTTTTAGCTCCTTTACAATTTCCACATGTGCATTGGTCACCGGATTCAGATGTGCAAGGTATAGTCCAGTTGTCAACAGGATAATTTAGAATATGTAATATTTCAATGGTTGATTTTTACCTGATGTTGCATGATGTATCGTATGTAGCACGATGTTGTACGTCCACAGGCATTCAGCCGTACGACTCGTACTTTACTTCAAAGCTTCCGTCTTCGCGTTTGTCATGCTCGGTCACAAAGCCTCTTGGTTTTAAAAAGTCCATCACTCCATCAATCGTTCCCTGCCAGCCACAGACATAAAACATGGTATTCTCTTTAGTGATCTTTTCTCCTACAAGCTCTTCTAAAGGAGACATGCCACCATCTCTCTGCCTGAGAAATGTCTCTACTCTTCCTACTTGTCCGGACCATGTCCTGTTGAACCATTCTTGCGGCCTGCTTATTGAGGCCCTGTATTTGAAGTTCCATTCGTCTTTCCCTTTTGCAATACTTTCGTTTTCCAGATCTGTAAGTAGTTCCTTGTAGCCTAGTTCATCTACGTAACTTGCTCCGTGAAGGATGACAATCTCTCTTTTATCTTCAGTAGCATGCAGGTGCTGGGCAAAGCTTACAAAAGGCGCAAGGCCAGTGCCTCCACCGATGCAGACAATTCTTCGGTTGTCTTTGTCACCGTTTGGAAGCTTGTTGTTTATCAAAAGTGCTCTGCCAGTAGGCTTGAGCCACAAGATATTGTCCCCCTCCTTTGCATCAAAAATCTGGGTCGTAAGTCTTCCAGGAAGGGGCTTTCTGACCCATCTAATTAAAAGTTCAACGTACTTTTTATTTTCGGGATGGGATGCGATGGAATATGCCCTGCGCACAATCTTTCCCCCCTCATTTGGGTTTGGCAAGCCCAACGTTATGAATTGGCCTGCCTGATATTCGGGAATCTCGCCCTCATTGGGCACTATCCTAAGTATTACAAGATCCTCCTTCAATAACTGGACATAAGTGATTGTTGCTTCATTATCTACAACCATAACGATTCAGTCATGATGAATATGGTTAAAAATTTTGTGTTGATTTTCCATTATTTTACAAGTCAGTGCACCCACAGGAGAATAACATGAGGCTAGAACATATAACGATATAGTCATACTGTATGGAGTGAAAGAATTTACGACACTACCTACAGATGGCAAGAACAACCATACAATGATGAGACAGCATAAACCCTGTAGATGGTGGACCGGAAGGGATTTGAACCCTGCAGGGTTCAAACCGCATACAATGGCAAAAGGCGATCGGGATGCCTGCAAATTCCCTGCTAGTTTTCTTTTTGATTATGCCTATGCACTTGGCTCAATTGTTGTTGTTGCTGCGTGTTGCCGCTTCGGCAGGTGTGCAAGTAGACGGTACGCCACCGGCCTATGCCGATATGCGACGATCCTCTTTTGAGAAAAGGAAACGATTTAAAGAAACTGCCGTCAAGGTAACAGCATGGAAAATCCCGACCAGCTAAAGATCGAGGATCGACTCCAGACAGACCAAGAGGTGGCGTCCACCCCCTCAATCCATGCAGGCCAGCACGTACTGGATGACATGGACTTTAGAGAGGAACTGGCAAAATCCATAGGGCTTGACAGAGTTCCGGATTTAGACCCAAAAGCATTTGACCGCATCAGGGGATCTTGTCAGAAGAATTGGATAAGGGGAGATTTGATGCTGTAGAAGCTGTTAGAGAAGTGAGAGGTCGGTAAGAAGGACTTGCCTTGATTCCAACATCCTACTAGTCGTATCGGCAGGTCTGGAGAAAGAACCGGATCAGTTCAGAATGGCTACACGCGTGCTGGATGAGATTGGGAGCGGCGATGCGCTGGGAACTGTATCATCATTGGCGCTGATGGAGGTCATAACCGTAATGCGCGTAAAAAAAGGCAGGGAAACGCACCGTTTGAGTTCGGTGCCCGACGATCAGCAGTCTGAGTTTGTGCTGCGTGAAAGCAGATCAATGTACGGCAAGCTAATTGTAGAGCTTATGAAGCTGCCTGGCCTAAAGTTTGAACATGGACAAAATATGGGTGTGGGCACTCATGAAAAATGCCCTGAATATAATCCATAAAGCTGGAGGCATGTAAGACCTAGCGGAAGATCCCGGTTCAGTGGCGTGGGCACGGCAAATGCCAGATATGTAATGTCTGGATTGACTATCATGGAGCACATACAAGGAACTGGGATGCAGCTTCCACGGACTCGGGGAGATGGTTCTGCAACTGCTGCAACTACAGGGTGCGCAGGAATCCCCGGAACATAGAATACAAAGCAAAGCTTAGACCCTCTGATTCATTTGAGGCCAGCAAAGACGGCATAGATCTGACATACTTTAACCAACGACGCGCTCGCATGCTGAATAATCTTGGAAGGGCGATTGCAAAAAAAGAAATCAATGTAGATGTTCGGAAAGTCGGACCTATCCTGTCTGCCACGGTGCAAGATGAGATAGAGTGTGAGTTTGGTGCAACATTCGAAGATATGCTTGAGATGGCATATTATGACACGCCAAATAAGGTGTCGCTCATTACAGAGCTAGAAGCAATCCGATACAAGTTGGGTAGAGTACCTAGAAAAGAAGAGATGGAAGAACTCTCAAAGTTTGACATATCGCAGTATGGGGAGGAGTTTGAATCGTGGGAACGTCTGCTTGAGAGGAGAGGGTATGATCCATTTTACAAAGACATGGGACGTGACACGCCAAAAGACGACGCCTTGGATTTAAAACCAGACGCTGTGAGAAAGGAAATTCTGACAGATACAGGGAACCTAGAAACAGGAGCATTAAATAATTACATAAAAGATACGCTACGCATGATAAAATCCAGCTGGAACGGCGCATACATAAGCGACTTGAAGATGCAACTTGGAGTATCCCAGGCAACAATGTCAGAGATACTGAGCCAGGTGGTAAAAGTTGAAGGCATATGCAGAAAAGATATACGACATGATGGAGTTTTGACAGACATTTTATTTAGCAATGAGCAACCGTCGGCAGACATTGCAGACCTTGAAAAGGACGGAAGCAGCATTAAGGTGACATTCCATCCGATCTCCAAGAATGCAAAGCATCCGGATGCCAATGTGTTCAGCATCAAATTAGCTAAAAAGGATCTGGATCTGCTCAAAAGATCACTCTAAACCATACATACTGCCAAATAAACAAAACATACTGCAAAATGTAATTTATATACTTCCTAAATGTACATGATGTATGTCGGATGAGGGCATAGGTTCTGAAAACTATAGCTTTGATGCGATCAGGGGAACACAGGCAAACCGTGAATATTATGTTGCCATATGCCCGATGAAGATAATACCAAAGTTATTCATATTCAACGAGAACGAGATCCCGCCCAAGATCAGGGCCCAGAGGATGCTCAGGAAATCCCGCATCCCTGCACTCAAGGACTATATAATAAGCCACCCTGACGAGTACATCTTTTCATCACTTACGGCATCAGTCGATGGAAGCATGAAGTTCATACCTGCCCCCCACCTGGGTCCTGACGGGAAGATGGGCAGGTTGTACATCGACATGTCATCCAGCATTTTGATAAATGACGGCCAGCACAGGCGCAAGGCAATAGAAGAGGCCCTGAAGGAAAAGCCGATACTGGGAGGCGAATCTATATCCGTCGTATTTTTCGAGGATCAGGGGCTCAAGAGATCCCAGCAGATGTTTACAGACCTCAACAAGAATGCAGTAAAGCCATCAAAGTCACTCAACATACTGTATGACAACCGTGATGCGTATTCGCGCTTCATAGTGGACATGGCAGACAAGCTGGAGATATTCCAGGATAGGGTGGAGTTTGAAAAGACCACCATCGGCAAGCATGCAAAGGAAGTGTTCACGCTTGGCGGGATATCTGATGCAACAAAAAAGCTACTTGGAAAGGAATCAATACGCAGGCCCAGTGAGAGGCAGAAAGGTACGGTGATGAAATTTTGGGAGGCAGTGTCTCGGCACATACCGGAATGGCAGCTACTAATCAACGGTACCATCTCACCTGATGACCTGCGTGCAAACTATGTCAATGCGCACACCAACTGCCTCAACTCGCTTGGAATTGCAGGAAAGGAGATGATCAAACAGTTTCCGGACAAGTGGAAAAAGAGACTGTCCGGCCTGTCAAAACTTGGCTGGTCAAGGGACAACCCAGTATGGGAAGGCAACCTCATCCAAGGGAAAAAGATGGTCCGAACCACAATAGGAATAGCCCTTGGCGCCTGCGTTATTTTGCGCAGTTGTGGGGCAAAGGTGCCTGCCGAACTTGCGAGGTATGAGACATGACCTCTGTGTTTGACAACCGCACCCTTGAGGAAATCTATGAGGAGATCCGGGCAGTATACCTCAATGATGCAAGGCCGTGGGTGCTTGGGTTCAGCGGGGGCAAAGACTCTACATGTATGGTCCAGCTGGTATGGAAGGCACTATCAGGACTCCCACCTGAAAAGCTTGAAAAGAAGATATACGTCATATCATCCGACACTTTGGTAGAGTCGCCCCAGATAGTGGACAGGATCACCTCATCTCTTACCAGGATGGAAAGGGAGTCAAAAAAAATCTCGCTCCCGATATCCACAAACCTACTGCGCCCCCCCACTACGGACACCTTCTGGGTCCGCATATTGGGGCTTGGGTACCCCGCTCCGACATCCATGTTCCGGTGGTGCACCGATATGCTCAAGATTGCAAACGCCGACCGGTTCATCAAGGAGAAGGTCTCAGAGTATGGCGAGGTTATAGTGCTGCTTGGCACGCGCAAGAGCGAGAGCACGACGCGCCAACAGACGATGAACCTGCTGGAGATAGAGAACAGTGTGCTGAGTCACCACAAAAAGTTTGCCCAGACGTACGTCTATACGCCGCTTGTTGACTTTGAGACGGACGACGTGTGGAACTATTTGCTACAAAACAAAAACCCGTGGGGCGACAGCAACCGGGATCTGCTTGCGCTGTACCAGGATGCCAACGCAAGCGAGTGCCCACTGGTGGTGGATACCAGCACCCCGTCATGTGGGAATGGTAGGTTTGGGTGCTGGACATGCACGGTTGTGGACAAGCAAAAGTCGCTTGACAGCATGATTGAGAACGGCCACGAGTGGATGGAGCCGCTGGCAGAGCTGCGACACGAGCTAAAGATGACCCAAGAGCCTGAGATGTGGCCCAAGATACGCCAGATAACCAGAAGAAACGGCAAGGTGGACCTAAAAAACGACGGCTCGGACTATACTCCAGGCCCGTACACACTAGAGTTTCGGAAGCAATACCTCAGAAAACTGCTACAGGGCCAGTCCACCATACAAAAACACGACCCAGACATGGTGCTAATATCGGAGGATGAGATACATGAGATACAAAGGGTATGGAGGATGGAGCAGGGGGACTGGCAGAACACCGCATACTCGATATACCATGACGTGACCGGGGTTCGGTTGGAGCAGCCGATGGATGATGCCGGATCGTTTGGCCGGGATGAGCAGGGGCTACTGGAGCGCGTCTGCACTGAACACAACATACCATACAAACTGGTAAGCAACCTCCTAAACTCTGAGCTGGAGCTGCAGATGGGCTCCGGCCATTCTAAGATATTTGACAGGATAAGGAGAGAGCTCTCAAAGGAGTGGCGCGATGACATTGATGAGATCAGGGCAGAACTGTTCTCGCATAGGGACAAGGAGAACGAGGTGAAGGCAAGTGCTTTTGACTAAGATCACGCTCCGGGACGTGGGGGTCCACGGTGGAGAGCAGTCATTTGATTTCAATACAAGCCCGCAAAAGCCCATAGTCCTGTATGGTGGGACAAACGGGGCAGGCAAGACCACGCTGTTCGAATCCATCAAGATCTGCCTTTACGGGCAGGGGTTTGCAGACTATAAGCTAAGCAAGAAAAAATACCATGAAAAGATCCACAGGATGTTTCACAAGAATGCCAAGACCCGCACCAGTGCAAGGGATGCCAGCATAGTTCTGGAATTTCAGTACTTCCAGAACGGCAGCAAAAACCGGTACAGGATGACCAGGACGTGGCAGAACAATGACGGCAAGATAGACGAATTCCTTCAAGTGGAAATGTCTTCAGATGAGAAAAAACCATACCGCATTATTGATGCAGAAAGGAACCAGCTCCAGATGGTGATAAACCAGATGATCCCAAAGGCGATAGCAAACATGTTCTTCTTTGATGGTGAAAAGATACAGGACATTGTCCAGTCGGGAAACGAGGATGCCCACATAAGGTCGTCCTTTGACACGCTGCTTGGCTTGGACATACCACGTATACTGTCGGAGGACATTGGATTGTACCTCCTCCGCAACTCGAATGCAGAGGCTGATGTGGCACTGCTTGCAGAGCTTGAGCAAAAGACAAAGGAAAAACAGGCATCCGAACAAAAGCTTACAAACCTGCATGAAAAGCACGTTTTTTTGCAATCAGAGATAGGCAGGAAGCACAGGGAGCTTGAGCAAAGGGAGCAAAAGTTCTTCAACATTGGGGGAAGCTTTGCAAAGGAGCACCAAAGGCTTGCGGCAAGAAAGGCAGAGATTGACATACGCATAATGGAATCAGAGGATTTGATACGGGAGATGGTGGAGACCACACTCCCATTGGCCATCGTGCAGGATATACTGATCCAGATAAAGGCAGAATTGAACTCAGACATTGCAAAGCTAAAGGCAGGCTTTGAGAGGGAGACTCTGGAGCATGCGTTCTGCAAGGTTCATGACTCGCTGGAATCCGAATTAAAAGAGTATTCCCCGGATGTCAGGAACGACATACTGGAGAAGATCTCCGGGATCACGAACATGCAGTTGGAGTCACTGCCAAAAAGGCAGAGCCCCACGTTTGACTTTTCACTCTCGGAGATGAGAGGGATGCAGGACAGGATAGATTCCATATCAAATGGCAAGCTGGACAACCTGTTTGCAAACCATGAGAACCACATGAAATGCCTAGAGGATCAAAGGGAGGTATCTGCAAGGCTGAACGTGGCACCGCAGCAGGATGAGGCAGGGCCGCTATACTCTGAGATCAAGGAAATTACACTGGAGATAGGTGAGATGAAGCAGGAACTGCAGAGGATTGAGAACCTGGAATCCCAGGAAAAGTCACTGATGGTGCTTCAAAACAGCAAGATCCGCAGCTGCCTTGCCCGGAAAAAGGCAGGCAGTGCACAGCAGAGGGGGCTTGAGATGATCCCCCAGATACAGGATGTGTTGGAGGACTATTCACACAGGCTGCGCATGCAGAAGATAAGGCTGCTCGAGTCCAATATACTTGAGGGGATTAGAAAGTGCTTCCACAAGGACAGGCTGGTATCAGGCATATCAATAGATCCCGAGACGTATGGCGTTACAATGTACCAGGAAGACGACCATGAGATAACAAAGGAGCAGCTTGCGGCAGGGGAGCTCCAGATGTATGCCACTGCCATAGTGTGGGGCCTTGCAAGGACATCGGGCCGCTCGCTGCCGTTTGTGATAGACACGCCCCTTGCAAGGCTTGATGAAAAGCACAGGGAGAACCTGATAAGGAACTTTTATCCCACAGCATCGCACCAGACCATAATATTTTCCACAAACACGGAGATAATCGGCCCGTACTTTGAGATGCTAAAGCCGTACATCTCGCATGCAAGGTTGATCCAGTATGACGCAAAGGTTGACGGCAGCCTTGTCAGTGACGGCTACTTTGAAGGGGGCAGGATGATTGCATCTTGAGACGGTAAGGGCAAGTTCGCGCACCACGCACCTGTTTGGAATGCTCAAGACCACCACGGGAATAGGGTCTGAGGCATGGGCTAGGCTATCAATATGCCTGTCCCTTAGGCAGAAGGGGATCCCAAACCCTGACGAATACAACCGGGAGGGCTCTGAGTTTGCACCCTCTAGGCTGTTCCCGGCAGATGAAAAGATGTATCTTGCCCTGATGCTGTACAGACTGAGGCAGGATAAACTGGATCCCGAGACGTATCTTGGCGAGATGACGCGGGCACACCTGAACCGTGGGGCCATATCGCTAAAGCAGAGGATAGACAATTTGTTTGATATCTATGGTTTTCTCAGTGAGATGGGGTTGGGACCAAAAGTTGCACGATGAGACTGCCACAGGTGAAAACACCACGCCGATCTACCTAGACTCCCATGCCACCACCCCGGTGGATCCGCGCGTGCTGGACAGCATGATGCCATACTTTACACAAGTGTTTGGAAATGCATCCAGCCTAGATCACTCGTACGGGCATGATGCATCAAATGCTGTACAGGAATCTAGGGAAAAGATAGCAGGCGCAATACATGCACATCCGGACGAGATAATATTTACGTCCGGGGCCACAGAATCAGATAACCTTGCACTACGCGGAGTGATGACAAGAAACAGTGACAAGGGAAACCACATCATAACCTGCATTACAGAGCACAAGGCAGTTCTTGACACTGCAAGGTACTTGGAGTCCTGCGGTATTGATGTAACGTACCTGCCCGTGGATGAGTTTGGCAACATTGATCCTAGTATGGTAAATGACGCCATAACTGACAGGACAGTCATGGTATCAATAATGTTTGCAAACAACGAGATAGGAACCATCGCTGACATTGAAGGTATTGGCAAGATAGCCCGTGACAACAACATACTGTTCCATACGGATGCAGCCCAGGCGGTGGGGCACCTGGACATAGATGTCCAGAAACTCAACATCGACCTGATGTCCTTTTCATCCCACAAGATTTACGGCCCAAAGGGGATAGGAGCACTCTATGCAAGAAGCGTGATGCCGAGGGTGAAGCTTGACCCGGTGATTTATGGCGGAGGGCAGGAGAGGCACGTTCGCTCCGGCACGCTTAATGTTTCTGGGATAGTTGGCTTTGCAAAGGCAGTTGAGATATCGCAGAATGAGTATAAGGGAGAAAATACCAGATTCAAAAGATGGACTGGACAAATGATAAAGAGATTCTCAGAAGTTGGTGGCATGCTAAATGGCCATCCTGACAAAAGACTTGCCCATAACCTGAACGTGTGTTTTGGCAGAACCGACGGTAAGGCCGTAATAAACTCTGTCTCAAATAGACTTGCAATCTCTGCTGGCTCTGCATGTACCGCGCAATCCGTAGAACCGTCCCACGTACTTTTGGCAATTGGACTGACTGAGGAACAAGCACATTCATCAATTAGAATAGGTTGTGGCAGATTCAATACAGATGACGAGATCATTATCGCGACAGAGGAAATCTGTACCAATTTGAAACTACTAGAAAAGGCTAGGAGTGATTAGACATACAAGATTTTCCTGAGAAAGATGTTAGTTGGGGCAGCAGAGAATCTGTAGCTGACAAGATATCATACCGGGAAGCCGTAAAAAGATACCTTGAATTTATACACAGCACTGACATGCTGACCTATACGTTTGATCCTTCCATCCATAAGGCATTCAATGTAGCTCAAAAGGATCATGCAATGGAAAGGAACTGTCAAGAACGTGTGTGATGGATCTGACTGTCAAATCTGTGTGATGGCTTCGTGCTGGAAAGTTACCTGACAAGGCTTTGTGTTTGACGAGCACGCTTAGCACGGGAACTGGTAAATCCTCGGGACCCGCCGCCTGGACTGACTCGTGCTTGCCGATGCCCAGGGCCTATACTGCGCGCCTGAAGCCGCGGCTGGTGTACTGGTTGCCGTTGTCAGTGCGCAACCGCAGCCTGGAGCAGTCCGGCTTTTCCGCGGCAACCGCGTTTGTGATAGAGTCGATTGCAACGTTCCTCGTGGCATGGACGTCAAACGCATACGTGATCCACTTGCGCGTAAAACAGTCCACCACGTTGAAGCAGTAGCACCAGCCGTCTACTCCGCACCAGACGTACGTGATATCAGTCTCCCACAGCCGGTTCGGGGCCTCGGGCTTGAAGAGCCTGCGGCCTGCTCGAACGA